>JAISSA010000156.1 GCA_031273365.1 Synergistaceae bacterium | reverse complement strand
AACGGGCAGCGGGAAAGACGGGGCGGACGGCCGACGTGCTGGACCTTCTGGAAACGCAGTGGCACAATGAGGAGACGCCGCCGGACCTGCAGCATCCCGAGCCTCTGGACGGGCTGATTTTGACGGTGCTGTCGCAGCATACGAACGATCGAAACAGGGACGTCGCGTTCGAGAGGCTGAAGCGGCGCGCTCCTTCCTGGGACGAGGCGATCGCCGCGGGCGCCGGCGTCGTCGAGGAGGCCATTCGCCCGGCAGGACTGGCGCCGACGAAGGCCCGTCGCATATTGGAGATTCTGAACATCGTGCGTTCGGATTTCGGCTGCTGTTCGCTCCTCTCCCTGATCGGGAGAGGGCGGGACGAGGCGCGGAAGTATCTGCTGTCCCTGCCGGGAGTGGGCGCAAAGACGGCGGCCTGCGTGCTGGTTTTCGACATGGCCCTGCCCGCGTTCCCCGTGGATACGCACATCGCCAGATTCTGTCGGCGTCTGGGCCTTGTTCCGGAGACGATGCCCGCCGAAGAAATATGCGCGTTTCTGGAGCGGGAGGCGGAGCCCTCCCGTTACCTCGGCGGGCACATCAACATCATCGAACACGGCAGGGCGATCTGCAGGGCGCGGGGACCTCTTTGCGAAAAATGCGTCGTCGCGGAGCTCTGCGCTTTTTATAAGGGAGGTACGAAATCGTCATGAACAGGATGTTGAACACGATAAAGATGAAAGAGATGCTCAAAAAATTGAAAGCGGCGCTGGCGATTGTCGGAGAGTGGCTTTGGATGTTCGTCATCGCGTCCTTTCTGTCGAAGCGCACCGAGGCCATCCGCAAGGAGGCGTGGGACATGAACGACAACGTCATGCTGCTGCTCTTCGGGGATTATCTTGGACTGCCTAACCCCATTTCCTATTATACTTTGGAGCTTTTGCCCTATCTGGCGGAGGATATGATTCCGTGGCAGAGGCGTATAATGAATCGTCAGTCGGTGGCCGCGGAAAAAGCGGCTCAGTACGATTTTACGTAGGCATGATTATAGCTATGATTGAAGGACATGGAGAAGATGGAAAATCAGGCGTCGAATACTGATCCGGGAAACGTAAATGCGGAAAAAATGAATATGGGAAAAATAAATATAGAAAAAACGAATATAAAGAAGCGCAGACCCTTTACGTTTTTTGGGGGGAAGGGAGGGACCGGCAAGACGACCTGCGCGACCGCATATGCGGCGTGGCTGGCGCACGAGGGCTGTAAGACGCTGCTGGTGTCCACCGATCCCGCGCACTCCCTTTCCGACGCCCTGGGGGTGGCGCTGAGCGACAAGATTCTGCCTGTCTGCGAAAACCTCTGGGGTATCGAGATCGATGCCGAGCTGGAGGCAAAACGCTACGTCGGAGAGATTCAGGATAAGATGCTCTCCATTGTCAGCCCGGTGATCGTGGACGAGATCAAACGACAGATGGAGATCGCCTACATGTCTCCCGGCGCCGAAGAGGCGGCGATTTTCGACAAATTTGTCGAGCTGATGGAAGAACTGGGAAACCCGTGGGAGGCCATCGTCTTCGACACGGCGCCGACGGGACACACGCTGCGCCTGCTTTCTCTGCCGGAAATTCTGGGGACCTGGATCGAGAGCCTGATCCGGAAACGCAGGAAGTCGCTCGATCTTTTCAAAATGGCGGGCAGGTTTGAAGAGGACCTGATGAAGCGGGCGATGGAGGACCCCGTGATCGACTCGCTGACCCGCAGGCAGAAAAAATTCGAAAAAAGCAGGCAGTATCTGACGGACTCCGAAAGTTCCACGTTTTTTTTCGTGCTGAACGCCGAAAAAATGCCTATTCTCGAGACGGCCAGAGCGGTGGAGATGCTCGAAAAATACGGCATCCCCATTGGGGGCGTGATCGTCAATCGGGTGATTCCGCCGGAAGCGGGAGAGTTTTTTGAGGAGCGTCTCATCGCCCAGGAGGAGTACCTGCAGGACATCGAAAGGCGTTTCGGCGACAGGAAAATCGTCCGGCTGCCGCTCCTGCGCTCGGACGTTCGGGGGATGGAGCAGGTGAACGCCGTTGCGGAGCGGATAGGAGAAATCGACGCATGATAATGGGGACGCTGCAGTATTTGCCGCGATATAACGGGCTGGGGGTCGAGGTCCAGAAAACGCTCCGCTTCCTGGTGTCGCAGGACCTTTCAACTCTGTCGCCGGGCAGATATTCCATCGATGGCGACGGAATTCAGATGGACGTCGTGGAAGCGATGAGCGTTTTGCACGACTCGAAGCTTTTCGAGGCCCACGAGAAATTTATCGACCTTCACCTGACGCTCTCGGGCGAGGAATGGTACGGTTACGCCCCCATAAACAACCTGCAAATCACTGAAAAATACGATCCCGAAAAAGACGTGGCGCTGTATGGCGGAGAAGGGGTTTATTTTCAGATTCCGAAGGGGCAATTCGTGCTGTTTTTCCCGGAAGATTCCCATAAAGCCGGCGTCACTTTCGGGACTCCGGGCCTTATTCGAAAACTGGTCGTCAAGATAAGGGTATGACAATCGCAGGCGTTCAGGCTCAGGGGAGCCGCCAGGGGCACGCTCCGCCCGCCGGGCCTGAACGCTTACAGGGCCTTCTGAAGGAGTTCTGTTTTTATGGATGACGTGTATTTCATGTCGCAGGCGCTTCTGGAGGCGGAGGGGGCGTTTTTGCGGGGGGACGTTCCCGTGGGAGCGGTGCTGGTTCGGGAGGGACAGATTTTTTCGAGGGGCTCGAACGTGAAAACGACCGACCCGACCGCCCACGCGGAAATTCAGGCGATCCGGGAGGCCGCCGGGCGCATGGGACGCTGGAGCCTGGAGGGCTGTGACCTGTACGTGACGCTGGAGCCCTGCGCCATGTGCGCGGGCGCGGCCGTGAACGCCCGGTTGAGGAGCATCGTTTTTGGCGCATGGGACCCCAGGGCGGGGGCCGTCGGATCCCTTTACGACATTCCGCGCGACGCCCGTCTCAACCACAGATGCCGCGTTCGGGGCGGCGTCCTGGCGAATTTGTGCGCCGACATTCTCAGAAAATATTTTGAACGACGCCGGAAGCTCGCGGGGAAAGACGGAAAAAATTAACGGGGTCAGGGGACAAGTCCCCTGCGGGGTGTGGGGTAGAACCCCACAGTTTCGCTCAAGCTGCTGAGAGTTGAATAAAAATGGTAAATGGGGTTTCAGGGGGCTGAGCGAGCTCCGCCCCCCTGAGTTTAATTCAGAGAGGACTATACGCTTTGTTGTCGACATGTTCTGCGTCAAATCTGAAACTTTACGAAGTCGGAGAGATTACGAGAGATCTGGCCAGGCAGTTGTCCTGTTCGGAGTTGACTGCGCTTGCGCTCGAAATGGGGCATGAAAACAGGCTCGCGGACATTGACGGGATTCAGGCCTGGCTGAGACCGCAGTTCGAGGAGTTGCTGGACGGCCTGAACCTGGGGTCGGGCGGGCCGCGCGCCGCGGAAAGGTGGCGTTCCCGCTCTTCTTTCGGCAACGTGGTGATCTACGGGGACTACGATACCGACGGCATCTCCTCCACGGTGCTGGCGATGGAGATATTCCGCCATAAGGCGCTCGGCGTCCGCTACTTCATTCCCCGCCGCGACATGCAGGGATACGGCCTGCACGCCTCCATTCTGGACCGTCTGGCGGAAAGCGGCTGTAACACTCTGGTCGTCGTGGACTGCGGGACGAACGACGTGGAGCTGCTGAACTCGCTTTCGCGGAAGGGCCTCGAGATCTTCGTCTTCGACCATCACTCGGCGAGCGCGCAGCTCGTGCCCTTTGCCCTGACGGTGAATCCCTGCATCGACGGCGACGAGACCGCTGTAAAGCTTTGCGCGACGGCGGTGCTCTGGAGCTGGGCGTGGAAGGAGGAGATCGTTTCCCGGGACTGGCTGAGGTACGCTCTGGACCTTGTCGCGCTGGCGACGATCTCCGACTGTATGCCCCTCGATTCCCTGAATCGCGCGCTCGTGCAAAAGGGCATACTCCTGATGAAGAACAACCCGAGAAGAGGCCTTGCCGCTCTTTTCGAAAAGCTGGGCGTGCCCCGGCAGACCCTTTCGGAGGAGCAGCTCTCCATGCGCGTCATTCCCTGCCTGAACGCTCCGGGGCGCATCAGCTGCGCGGACGTCTCCGTCAGGGTTCTTCTCGGCTCCGGAGAACTCCATGTCGGGGTCGACGACCTCATAAAGGCCAACAGGAAGCGCCAGATGATCTCCGAGCGCATTGCGGGCACAATATGCGATCCCGGCGTGGAAAGACGCCACGTCATGTACGACGCGAGCTGGCCCGTCGGGGTTCTGAGCGGCGTGGCCAGTCGAATTTGCAGTATGCGCAGAAGTCCGGTGGCGCTGGCCGCTCCGGTGGGGGGAAAAATACGCGGAACCCTGCGCGTTCCCGCCGGAGCCAACGCCGTCCATATACTGAGCGTCCTTTCGGAACGCCTGGAGGCCTGGGGAGGACACCGGCACGCCGCGGGTTTTTCCGTGCTCTCGGACCGCTGGACGGAGGTGGCCGGCAGCCTCGAGGAGCTTCTCTCCGACGTCTGCGTCGAGGAGGAGCTTCTGAAGGCCGTCGTCATGTCCCCCGTCCAGATCAGCCTCAGCGACTGGAAAAACGTCGGCGAACTCGCTCCTTTTGGAAACGACAACCCCTGTCCCCGCTTTTACAGGGCCCGGGGAGGCGAAGACAGAATCGTTCCGCTGGGCAGAGACGGTAAGCACAGTGCCGTTGTCGTCGACGACGACGTGCGGCTTTTGGCCTTCAACGCGGCGCCCGATCTGCAGGAACCCGCGATTTCCGGGAACGTGAGCGGATGGCTTTACCATCCTCGCATCGATCACTGGCGTAATGAAGAGCGCGTGCAGTTTGTGCTGGATTACGCCGTGCTTGGGAGCTGAGCGCCATGCCCGACGGTGAATGGATCGGCCTGAAGGCGGATAAAGCCGAGATAAAGTCCATTCTGAGCAGTGTTCCGGAGATCTCCGGCAACACGGAATCGAAAGCGATGTCGTCTCTCAGGGATTCCTTTTATGACCGGCTGCCGGAGATCAGCCGGACGGAATCCGTGAGGACCGCCTGGCAGGAACTGTGGGCCAGGGGCATTCTCTACCTCTCTTCCTCGCAGATAGCCCGTCTTGGGGAGACCCTCATTTTTTCCGGCGTCGCCCACGCGGATCAGAAGCGATCGACGGGGGAGCCCTATATCGTCCACGCCCTCAGCACGGCCGCGATCCTCGCGGAGATGCAGCTCGACCTGGCGACGCTCTGCGCCGCGCTGCTGCACGACGTTCTCGAGGACACGAAGACGACCGTCCCGGAGCTTTCCGCCGCCTTTGGGGAGGAGGTCGTGACCCTCGTGGACGGGGTCACGAAACTGGGAAAACTTCCCTCCATGTCCCTCAAGGGCTACCAGGCCGAGAACCTGCGCAAAATGTTCATCGTGATGGCGCGCGACATTCGCGTGGTCCTGATCAAACTGGCGGACAGACTGCATAACATGAGGACGCTGGGGGTCTGCCTCCGGGAGAAACAGGAGCGCGTCTCGCGGGAAACCCTCGAAATTTTCGCCCCCCTTGCCCATCGCCTTGGCATCTATCAGCTGAAGCGGGACCTCGAGGACCTTTCTTTCCAGTATCTTCAGCCGGAAGTCTACGACGAGATTCGCCGCAAGGTCCGCAAAAAACTTCCCGAAAGGGAAGCGGTCATCAGCGAAGGCATAAAAGTGCTGGAAACCCGGCTCGCCAAAGAGGGCATCCCCTGTAAAATCAAGGGCCGCTCCAAGCATTATTACAGCATCTACGAAAAAATGGAGAGAAAAAAACTCTCCATCGACGAGCTGTACGACCTTCTCGCGATACGGGTGCTGGTCGACGACGTTGCGACCTGTTACGCGGTGCTGGGGCTCGTCCATGCCCTGTGGATTCCCATTCCCGGCCAGTTCGACGACTACATCGCGAACCCCAAAAGCAACATGTACCAGTCGCTGCATACCACCGTCATGGCCTTTGGAGCGCCCATGGAGGTTCAAATTCGAACCCGGGAGATGAACCGCCTTGCGGAGTACGGCATAGCGGCCCACTGGCTTTATAAATCGGACAAGGAGGCGGCCGACAACCTGGACGCGAAGCTGATGTGGGTGCGCCAGGCCCTCGAAGGGGACGAAGACCAGGAAGGACGTGACCCGGAGGAATTTCTGGAGCTCCTGAAAAGCGACGTTCTGACCTCCGAGGTCTACGTCTTCACCCCTCAGGGAAAGCTGCTCGCCCTGCCGCAGGGGGCCACGACCATAGATTTCGCCTACGCCGTGCACACCGAGGTCGGAAATCACTGCGTGGGCGCCATGGTCAACAATCGCATCGTCCCCCTGAGCACGGAGCTTCACAACGGAGACATCGTGAAGATCATCACCTCTCCCCAGGGCACGCCGTCGCGGGACTGGACAAAAATTGTCCGCAGCACCAAGACGCGCGGCAAAATCCGCAACTACTTCCGTCAAATGGAAAAGACGGACCGGGAAGAAAAAATCACGCGGGGCTGGGAGGCTCTCGAAAGAGAGCTGAAGAGGCGAAGTCTGCCCGCGGAAAACGCGGAGGACTTTTCCCCCGCTCTGAACAAGGTCGCGCGCGATCTGGGGCTGGCCGGAAAAGAAGACCTTCTGTTCGCTATCGGGATGGGTTCCACAGGGGCCGGTACGGTCGCGCAAAAACTGGCCTTCGCTCACCTGCAACAGCAGCAGACTGCCGACGACATTCCGCCCCTGCTCTCCCGGCACGCCGCGCCGAAAAAATCCGGGTTCGACATTGTCGTGGAGGGCTCCGAGGGCGTCATGGTGGTGCTGGCCAACTGCTGCGAGCCCGTTCCCGGGGACGCTATCGTCGGGTACTCCACCCGCATCAGGGGGATAACCGTTCACAGAATCGACTGTTCCAATATTCTGAACGCGCAGATGGGACGCGTCATACAGGTCAGCTGGGACGCCCCTGCGGGGAGGTACTACACGACCCGAATTCGGGCGGAGGCCATGGACCGGGGCAACCTGGTCCGCGACGTGGCGCAGGTCATAGGCCAGGCGGACTCCGGCATCCACAGCATCAGGGTTTCGGTCATCGACAACACGCTGGTGCGGATGAAGATCGAACTCAGGGTAAGAAATCTGGAGCATCTGTACGAGATCATCGGCAAGCTGAACGGCGTCAGGGGTGTGGTGGAAGTGAGCCGCAGCTGAGCGGGCCGGGGGCTTGCGGGAAAGCGAGACGAAAACAGAAAATGCGCGCCGTTTTGCAGAGGGTTTCCCGGGCCGGAGTTTCCGTGGATGGACGGATCACTGGCGAGATCGGGGCGGGATTGTGTATACTTCTGGGTGTAGGTGAGGGCGACGCCGAACGCGACGCCGAATGGCTGGCCGATAAAACGGTGAATCTGAGGATATTCGAGGACGAGGCGGGGAAGATGAATCGCTCCCTTTTGGACGTAGGGGGCAGCGCTCTTGTCGTCTCGCAGTTTACGCTTTACGGAGACTGCCGGAAGGGCCGTCGTCCGTCTTTTGTCGGCGCGGCCTCTCCCGAGGAGGGAAGACGGCTTTACGACTATTTTGTGGAACGGATAAAAAACCGCGGAGTCGGGACCGCCTGTGGAATTTTTCAGGCGCACATGCTGGTGGAGATCGAAAATGACGGTCCCGTAACGCTTATTCTCGATACGGACAGGGAGCGGTGAAAGGTCGATGAGTGGCATAAAATACAGGCGCTTCCCCCTGGGAGGGCTTTGGACCAACGGATATCTTTTTTACGACGACGGAGCGTCCGAAAATGCGGGAGAGGCTTTCTTCGTCGATCCGGGCGGAGACGTGGGGGAGGTCGTTGACTTTCTGGAGGCGCATAAGCTGACGCTGAAGGCGGTTTTGCTCACTCACGGGCATCTGGACCACATCGCGGGCATCGAGGGGCTGATCCCCCTCGTGGGGGACCGAATTTACATATCGTCCGCGGATGCGCCTCATCTGAAGAGCCCTTCACAGGCGATGCAGATGGCGCTGGGCATGCAGTGCAATGGAGTCGAGGCGTTCAGGACGGTGGCCGACGGAGACGCGCTTTCCCTCGGCGCGTTCAGCGTCGGGGTTATGGCGACGCCGGGACATACGCAGGGCAGCGTGTGCTATCTTATACGTCTCGGCGAGGCGGAGGTTCTGGTCTCGGGGGACACGCTGTTCGCCCAGAGCGTCGGCAGGACGGACCTGCCGGGCGGCGACCCCGGGATGCTGGACGCGTCGCTCAGGAAACTGGCGACCCTGCCGGACGCTCTGGCGGTTCTTCCGGGGCATGGTCCGGAGACGACGATAGGCAGAGAACGAAAGAGCAATCCTTTCTGGCCGTACTGACACAGGCCGCCGTGCGTGCCGCGGCGGGCAGATTTTTAGAACGCAGGTGATGAGAAAGGATGTTCAAATACCTTTCCGGAATTTTTGGAATCGATGTGGGCATCGACCTTGGGACCGCCAACATCGTAGTATACGTTAAAAACGAGGGGATCGTCATCAGCGAGCCGTCGACGGTGGCCGTGCGCAAGCTGCCCCGCGGCGGAGGTCTCGAAATCATCGCGGTGGGGCGGGAGGCGAAGGCCATGTCCGGTAAAACCCCGTCCGGCGTGCAGGCGATATGGCCCCTGCAGGATGGCGTGATCGCGAACTTCGACATGACCGAGGAGCTCATAAGAGACTGTCTGCGCAGGGCCAACGGCGGGAAGTCCTTCATGTCGCATCCGAGGGTGGTGATCTCGGTCCCCGCCGAGGTGACGGAGGTGGAACGCAAGGCCGTCATCGACGCGACGCTGGGGGCCGGCGCCAGCGAGGCCTACGTCGTCGAGGAGCCCATTTCGGCCGCGCTGGGCGTGGGGCTGCCGATCAGCGAGCCGCGGGGGTGCATGCTCATCGACGTGGGCGGCGGGACCAGCGAGGTTTCCGTGATCTCGCTCGGAGGGATTGTGGTGACCAGCTCCCTGCGAACGGCGGGCAAGGATATGGACAACGCCATCATCGCCATGCTGCGCCAGCGTTACGCGCTGCTCATCGGCGAGACGACGGCGGAAGAGGTCAAAAATACCATCGGTTCGGCTCTGCCTCTCTTTCCGGAACTGGAGATGGCGGTGAAGGGGCGGGATCTCTCGGATGGCCTGCCCAAGATCGACACGGTCTCCTCGGTCGAGGTCCGCGAGGCCCTGGATCCGATCTTTCTGCGCATCGAGGACATGGTCAAGGTGGCCCTCGAGAAGACGCCGCCCGAGCTGGCCAAGGACATCGTGGACCAGGGCGTGGTGCTCTCCGGAGGCGTTGCCCTGATGAAGGGGTTCGCGGAACGCCTTTCGAGAGCCATCAACACTCCGGTCATCGCGGCGGAGAACCCGCTCTTTTCGGTGGCCCTCGGAGTGGGAAAAATACTGGATAACCTCGGCGCGATGAAAAAGGTTCTGACGTCCGTCGAAAGGGGAGCACGCTGAAGTTCTCCGGGATACGGAGTCTGAAGACGCAATCGTAATGGTGGACAGACGTTTGACTCGTGAATGGATACATGGGCTTGTGGCGCTTACCGTGGGGCTCTTCCTGCTGGGGGCGTCCCCGAACTTCGGATTTTTGAAGGGGATCGTCGACCTGACCGGGAATGTGCTCTCCGTTCCGGAATATCCCGCCGTGGTTCTGCGGAATTTATCCCGGGACCTCTATCTCTGGTCCCGGGACAAAAGCGACCTCACGAAACAACTGGAGTCTCTGAAGAGCGAAAACGCGAAACTGCAAATCATCAATTCGGTCCTGGTGGCGGAGCAGATCAGGGCGGAGCTGAACGCGCGCATGGACGACGCGCGCGTGACCCTGCGCGAACCTCACTCCTGGTGGAACGAGTTCAGGATCGACAGGGGCCTGGACGACGGCGTCACCATGGGACTGCCCGTGTTTCAGGACGGGTTTCTGGTCGGGCGGGTGAGTTCCGTGAGCTCTTCCTCCTCATGGGTGGAGCTTTTGACCTCCTCTTCCCTGATGATTCCCGTCGTGGTCGAGGAAACCCGGGAGCTTGGCGTCGTGGTCGGGGACGGCGAGGGGTCGGTTTTGCTGACCTACATTCCGGAGGCGCGCGGCATAGAAAAGGGAATGAAGGTCAGCACCGCGCTGGTGAGCGAAACCCTTCCCCCCGGAATCCCCATAGGACACATCGGAGGCGACGCCAGCGCCTCGGGAAGCGGCTACGTCACCTATAAAATAATCCCCGGCGCCTCCACGGGCAGACTGTATTCGGTCTCCGTGCTGAAGCATTCCCGGAGCATCCTGCGATGATGCACGTCGTCTGCTGGTTCGTCCAGGACCTCCTGTCCGTTCTGACGTGGGGGACCATGCAGGTTCCCGAGGTCTTTCTGCTCAGCCTCGTCTCCCGCCTTCTGACGCAGGACAGGGAGACGAACCTGCCCGTCATCTGGTGGGCCTTCGCGGGCGGTCTTTTCTGGGATCTGAGGTGGGTGGGCATTCCGGGTTTTTTTACGCTGAATTACGTGTGCGTCGTGATGGTGGTGATCTGGGTCTGGAACACCCTTCCCGTTTCGGGGCGCACGTTGCCCGTCATTTTTTTTCTGTTCTGGGCGGCGCAGGTGATTCCGTCCGTTTCGTCGCTGCTCCTCCCGGGGCGGCCCGTCGGCGACTCGAAGTGGACGTTTTTTCTGGTCCAGCAGGGATGCGTCGTTCCGCTGGCGCTACTGGGCGTGTTTTTTTTCGTCAGGGACATGAAGGGCCGCAATGCCTGAGATACGCGATCTTCTGGACACGCGCCTGAAAACGCTGATGTACCTGATTTTCATAAGCCTTGCCGTGCTTTTTACGGGGCTTTACTTTTTTCAGATCGTTCACGCGGACAGGTACATTCGCCTTGCCACCAACAACCGGCTGAGGCTGATCCGATTCTCCCCGCCCAGGGGAGAAATTTATGACCGTAACGGGGTGCCGCTGGCGGTCAACGAAACGACCTTCAGCATCATGGGATATCCGCTGGATCTTGACAGGCAGGGAATGCTGCTTCGGGTCAGCGAGCTTTTGTCGAACCATGGAATTCCCATGTCCGTCGACGACCTGGCAAAGACGATCAGGAAGCAGAGGTGGGCGCCCTACCGGGTGATTCGCCTCGTCCCCAACCTGACGATGGCCCAGATGGCGGAACTGGTGGCGGACCCGGAGTGTCCGGCGCAGCTTTTTCCCCTCCCCGAGTGGCGCAGAATTTATCCGTCCGGGGCGCTGGCGGCCAACGTCACGGGCTACGTTGGAGAAATTTCGGAAAATGAGCTGAAAAACAGCCTTCCGGGAGAATACGTCGGGGGCGACCTCGTCGGCAAGGGAGGCATCGAACGGTATTACGAGGAAACGCTCAGGGGCACGGCGGGCGAGGAGGCCATCGAGGTCGACGCCCGGGGCCGCAAGGTGCGGACCCTCGATCTGCGGCCCTCCACGAAGGGCGAGAGCGTTTCGCTGACCCTCGACATGGGCGCTCAAAAGCTGACGATGGAGCTTTTGAGCGCGCACAAGGGCGCGGTCGTGGTGATGGACGT
The DNA here is from genome assembly GCA_031273365.1 of Synergistaceae bacterium. Lineage (GTDB taxonomy): Bacteria > Synergistota > Synergistia > Synergistales > Aminobacteriaceae > JAISSA01. Next base: position 4,381 of record JAISSA010000156.1, on the reverse strand, counting down.
GCGAACGGGCGCCGTGCTCGTGCTGGCCTCCTCGCCCACCTACGACAACAACCCGCTCGCGTGGGGCGTTTCCACGAAGGAATGGAGAGAAATCACGGAGGATCGGGACAGGCCCATGCTGGATCGATCCATAGCGGGCGTCTACCCTCCGGCCTCGACGTTCAAGGCGATCGTCGCGCTGGCCGCGCTGGAGGAGGGGGTCGTGACCCCGGGGACGACTTTTTTCTGCTCGGGGGCGCTGAGGCTGCCCTCGCGGGCTTTTCGGTGCTGGAAAAGAAGCGGGCATGGCTCGGTGAACCTCATAAGCGCGCTGCAGTACTCCTGTGACGTTTATTTTTACCAGGTGGGGATGAAGCTCGGCATCGACAGGCTGTTGAAGTGGGTCAGGAAATTCGGCCTGGGGGAGCCGACGGGAATCGACCTGCCCGGAGAGGCCGGGGGAAACATTGCGGGTCCCGAATGGAAAAAAAGGCGCACGAAGGAAAACTGGTATCAGGGGGACACGATCAACTACTCGATCGGGCAGGGTTTTTTGCTGCTTACCCCGCTCCAGATCGCGCGGGTTTACGCGGCCGTCGCCAACGGCGGGCGTCTGGTGACTCCCTTTCTCGTCCCCTCCAGAGCCCAGGCGCCGGTCGACATGGGCATTCGCCAGGAGAAGCTGGCCATCGTTCAAAAGGGGCTGAATTACGTCGTCAGCCGGGGGACCGGCTCCCGGGCGGGACGTTTCGGCATATCGATCGCGGGAAAGACGGGAACGGCGCAAAATTCCCATGGCCCGGACCACGCGGTTTTCGCGGGCTACGCGCCCGCCGACAGTCCGCGGTACGTGGCCGTCGCCATGATAGAGGCAGGCGAACATGGCAGCAGCGTGGCTTCCCCCATAGTGGGGGAGGTTCTGGCGTATATTCTGAGCCACCCTGCCGAAGAAACCGAGTGAGCAACCCCATGCGTCCAACTTTGCCCTGGCAGGACCGTTTCGGCAACCGTTCGCGTTGCTCGCGGGCGCTGCCCCCCTGAGTCTGAACGCTTACGAAACCGAGAACCAGGAGGATTTGAGCATGGCATATCATAAGGCCGATTTTTCGGCAGTTCAGCTTAAAGGGACAAATTTTGGCATCCGGGTCATATTTTCGGAAGAATTTTCAGACGACGACCTTCTCAGGAAATTCGAGTCGATTTCGAAGGAAACGTACGTCTTACCCGTTGGAACAGGGGTGGTTCTCGACTTTCAGTCGCGCGCCTGCTCGGAGGAGCTGATAGAAAACATTCTGCGCAGGGCGATCTGGCCCAAGGAACTTAACGTTCTGGCATGGATCGCCACGAACGAGGAAACGCTGGAGCGCCTCAGCCGTACGGGGTTCAGGACGACGGAACCGGTCGAGGGGGAGGCGCACGCCGGGAATACGACGCTCATCGTGAATCACTCCCTGCGTTCGGGACAGCACGAGGAATCCCCCGGGAACGTCGTGCTTATCGGACATTTAAACGGCGGCGCGGAAATTTTTGCGGGGGGCAGCGTGTCCGTCCTGGGCAGGCTGAACGGGCTGGTGCACGCGGGACGCCTCGGTACGGAGGGCGTCTATATTTTTGCGGGTTCTTTCGAGTCGCGGCAATTGCGTATCGGCAACAGGCTGTGCAATCGGTTGGACTCCGATATGAAATGGTGGAAAAAACCTGTTATTATTACGCTGGAAGAGAACGGACTGCTTTTCAGAGAATGGAAAATGGACGCAGGCAACGGGACGGCGTGAGCCTGCCATTATTGACTTTGAGGGATTTCCGCTTAAATTCGAATGGAGGGCTTTGTTTTGGGTGGAAGGGTGATTGTCATTACGTCCGGAAAAGGCGGGGTGGGTAAGACGACGTCGACTGCCAATCTGGCCGTAGCGTTGGCAAAAAATGGGAAAAAAGTAGTGGCCGTCGACGCCGATATAGGTTTGCGCAACCTTGATGTGGTGATGGGGCTTGAAAACAGGGTCGTTTACAATTTTATCGACGTCATCGAGCAAAAATGCAGACTCAATCAGGCGATGGTCCGCGACAAGCGGGTGGGTAACCTTTTCCTTCTCCCGGCCGCCCAAACCCGAACGAAGGAAGCGGTGAGCCCCGACCAGATGGTGGAGCTCTGCGAACAGCTGAGGCCTGATTTCGACTTTATCCTTCTGGACTGTCCCGCGGGCATAGAGCGCGGTTTTAGAAACGCCTCCGCGGGCGCCGATGAAGCGCTGGTGGTGACCACGCCGGAGGTTCCGTCCGTCAGGGACGCGGATCGGATCATAGGTATGCTCGAGTCCATGGGGAAATCGCCCATCCGCCTCATTATCAATCGCCTGCGGCCCATCATGGTCGAAGAGGGAGACATGCTGGCGAAGGACGACATCCTGGACGTCCTCTCCATAAAGCTGATCGGCATCGTCCCGGAGGACGACAGCGTCATCCGCTCGGCAAATCGCGGCGAGCCCCTCACCTTTTCTCCCGAGTCCCCGGCTGCGCAGGCCTTCGTCAACATCGCCGGCAGAATGCAGGGGATGGAGGTTCCATGGCTTCAGCTGGATACCGGCAGATCGAAAGGGCTTGTGTCAAACCTGAAAAAGATGCTGGGGCTTTGATAAAATACAGGCGCATCCAGCCGAGGGAGCGATAAAGGTGGATTTTTTCAAAAGATTGTTAAGCGCGAACGGCGGCAAGGGTTCAGCGCAGGAGGCCAATAAACGTCTCATCAGTATTCTTATTCACGACCGCACCGATATTTCGCCGCAGTTGCTGGAAAACCTGCGAGAAGAAATGATCGCCGTCCTGAAGAAATATATGGAGATCGACGAATCCAACATCGAGATGGACCTGGACCACGCCGGGCGCGCCGCCGCCCTCGTGGTGAACGTTCCCATTCTGCGGATCAGACGGGGGAACACGCCCATCCCCGACGCCGACCTGGACCTGGACCTGGAAGTGGATGTGGAAGCAGATGTGGATGTGGATGTGGAAGAAACGGACTCTTCGCCGGATTCTTTGCCTTCCGTGCCCGCGGAGCCGGCAGGGACGCAGAACGCAAACGAAAGCAGGTAATTCAAATAGAAACGAGACTCATAGAGCCCACAGGGCTTTCTTCTCTCAGAGAAAACTGGGCCGCGTCGGACAAGCTGCTTCTCGGCAGCGTGCTGGTGCTGCTGTGCTGGGGCATCGCCTGTATTTTCAGCGCGGCGTCCGGGCGCATCGGCAGCGGAACGGAGTTCGCGCTGAGGCAGTTCGGCTGGGCCGTCGTTTCCTGCGTGGCCTGTTTCTCCGTCATCTCCGTCGGCTACCAGAAATTTATGGATATGGCTTATCCGATTTACGGCCTGACGCTTCTTGTGCTGTTTTTCATGGACGTGGCGGCGCCGACGGTGAAAGGGGCCCAGCGCTGGCTCTCCTTCGGGGTGATACGCATTCAGCCGTCGGAGTTTGCCAAAATTTCCCTGATCCTGCTTTTGAGCAAATTTTTGAGCCGTTACCCTCCGCTTACCCTGGCAACCTTTCTGGCGGGGTGGGGTGCCGGCCTGCCGGTGATCTTTCTGATCCTTGGGCAGCCGGACCTCGGCAGCGCGCTGGTTTACGTGTTCATCATGCTGTGCGTGATCTTCGTGGCCGGCGCTCCTCTGAAGTATCTTTGCGGAGTGCTGCTTCTGGGACTGAGCGCCCTGCCTTTCGCGTGGTTTTTTCTCAGGGACTATCAAAAAATGAGGCTCCTTGTTTTTCTGGACCCGACGCGGGACCCGCTGGGGGCGGGTTACAACGCCCTCCAGTCGCGGATTGCGGTCGGCTCGGGAAGTTTTTGGGGCAAGGGCTTTCTTCAGGGATTGCAGAGCAAGCTGCGTTTTTTGCCGGAGCCGCACACGGATTTCATATTCGGCGTGTACGCGGAGGAGTTCGGCTTTTGGGGCACGACGCTGCTCCTGCTGATTTTTGGCGTCATCTTTATGCGCATCGTCGCGGCGGGCATGAAAAGCCGCGACATGCGGGCCAAGGTTCTCGTGTCCGGGGTTGCGGCCTGGATATGGTTTCAGATGTTCGAAAACATCGGCATGAGCATGGGGCTTATGCCGATTACGGGGATCACTCTGCCCTTCTTCAGTTATGGAGGAAGTTCGCTTCTCGCCATTTCGGTCGCGCTGGGGCTGGTGAGCAGCGTTTACATCAGTTCGGCGAAGCGTTACAGATAACCCGCGAACGTATCCGTATTTTGAACGGCGCCCGACCGAAATTTAATGGACGCGCCGCGCGTCCTCTGGAGGAAATTCGATGTCGTTCCCTGAATTTGAGAATCCCCTGTGGCCCCTTCTGGCGCAGGTTGCACGCCCCTCCCGCTACAGCGGAAGCGAGTGGCGCTTTTGTCGTTCCG
>JAISSA010000096.1 GCA_031273365.1 Synergistaceae bacterium | reverse complement strand
CCCTGCTGACGGCGCTTTATATGAAGGCGACGAATAAGGCCGCTCCTCTCTTTCACTTCGACAACATTCTTTCGAAGATCCGGACTGAGGAAAAACCCTGGCTCACCTTTGTCTTTCGGCTGCTCATCAATTCGGGGCACAGGCTACGCACCCGCTTTGCCTTGGCAAGGGCGGCGAAGGGAGAGGGCATGGCTACCGCCGGGGAATGTCTTACTCGTCGCAACATGAACACAATCACGGCGAGGATGATTGTTCTCATGTTCGCGGCTGGTATTACGATAATTGTCCGAGATAGACAGGTCGAAAACCGTGCGGCGGGGTTCTCGCGATGAGAAGGGGTCGACCTCGCCGTTTCATAAAAGTGCGCCCCGGGGCCAGCCCCACCGAGTAGAGGTTCAGAACGCCGTAAAAGACGCGTCTGCGGAACTCAAAAGACAATTCAACCTAGACGCCGCTTTGTACTGAGGCGCTGGCCATGCAGAAGTAGAAAATGAGGAGGTTTCCTCCAATGTGCCTGCCGCGAATGGCCTTATGGTTTAGGCTATTTTGAGCGATCATCTTTTCCGCCATCGTCGACATCATGGGTTTCCCTCCTCTCATAAGGCCATTTTACATCATCTTTTGCAATTAATCATAGATAGGCTTCGTACTGCGTCGCGCCCATGCCGCGCTGGTTTTTTGTCGGGGTAGGGGAGACGGCCTTGCGTTTTCTCTTGAACTGCATGAGGTAAAGCTTTAGAATAGCGCTTATTCGCGTATCGGCGACAAGGGAATACATCCAAACGAGCAGGGGAGATGGAGCAGGGTGAGAATCGATTCGATCTTGAGGGAACGGCGGACGCTTTCGTTCGAGGTTTTTCCTCCGAAACAGGAACACGACGGGGATCTGTCGGGGATCCGGGGGACGCTGGCGGCGCTTACCGCCGCGTCGCCGGATTTCGTCTCCGTGACTTACGGGGCGGGCGGGCAGAACCGACCCAGGGCGCTGGAGATCGCGGAGATCGTGCTCTCCCTGGAGATGACGCCGCTTTCGCACCTGACGGCCGTGGGCTACACAAAAGAGGATACGGCGCGAGTCACGGGGGCGCTTTCGAGGCTGGGGGTCGAGAACGTTCTGGCGCTCCGCGGCGACGTGCCGGCCGATATGAAATTCCCTCAAGATCCGTGGGTGGATTTTCGTTACGCGCTGGATCTGGTGAAGTTCATCGCCCCCCAACGTTTTTGCCTCAGCGGCGCGGCGTATCCGGAAAAACACCCGGAGAGCCCGCACCCCGATCGAGACGTCGAGGTGATGTCCCTCAAAGAGCGGGCGGGGGTGAGTTTTTTTATAACCCAGCTTTTCTTCGACAACGACCTTTTTTTCAAGTTCCGGGACGGGTGCCGCGAGGCGGGAGTTCACGCCCCGATCCTCGCCGGCATCATGCCGATATTCAAGGCCCAGCAAATTCGGCGCATCGTCGAGATATCCGGGTGCTCCGTGCCGGCGAAACTCGAGGCGATACTCGATCGTTACGCGGACAACGACGCGGCGATGAAGGACGCGGGCTCGGACTACGCCGCGTCGCAGATCACCGAACTTTGGAGCGGCGGCGTCGAAGGCGTCCACATATACACGATGAACAAATCGAGCCAGGTTCTCGATATCGTCGCCAGAAGCGGGCTGCGCGAAGCCAAGCCTTGACGTTTTGAAAACGCGCCGGAACGGAGATCTCGATTTTATCGATTTTTTACGTCACAAAAATTTTTCGCGCAGGACGGCCGCGGCCGTTTCGGCGGAGTTCGCCGCCACGACGCAGGTGATGTCGTAGGAGTTGGAGACGATCATCTCGATGTTCACCTGGGCTTCGGCAAGGGCGGAGAACATCTTCGCGGGGATGTCGATAGCCCTCGACAGGTTCTCCCCCAGAAGGGACACGCGCGCGATTTCCGTGTTGAAGGAGACGCCTTGAGCGTCGATGGCCTTGACGACCTGTCGGCAGGCTTCGATGGCGTTGTTCAGGCACTCCTTCGCCACCAAAAATCCGACATCCGTTATGCCTCCGCGCATGTTGTTCTGTACAATCATCTCGACGCCGACACCACGTCCCGCCAGAGCGGTGAAGATCTTGGCGGCGACGCCGGGCACGTCGGGCACGCCCAGAAGGGTGATCCGCGCCGACGAATGGTCGATGCGGACGTCGGAAAGTTTCGTGGTGCATAGCGCATCTTGTGGGTTCATGTTCGAAACTCCTTTATCGGCTCTTTTTCTTAAAATTCGGTTCTGCGAACCTGCGGCTTCTTTTTCGGGTTCACGAGCCGGGTTCCTTCGGCCGTTCCCTCCAAAACGAAAAACTGCGAGGCGACCCCGTACTCGGAGAAGGTGCGGCACATCTCGGACGCGACCTTGCCGGGCCCGCCGCGAACCAGCGCGACGACGGTGGGCCCCGAGCCGCTGATCGCCACGCCCAGGCAGCCGGGGATGTTCCGCACTCGGTCCATAATGACCTCGCCTCCGGGGAAAAGCCGCGATCGGTACGGCTGGTGGATGCGGTCGTCCATGCCCCAGGCCAGGTGCTCCCAGCGGGACGTCGCCCAGGCGGCGCAGAGCAGCGCGGCTCGTCCCAGGTTGAAGACGGCGTCGCCGAACTGCACCTCTTTCGGCAGAGCCTTGCGCGCGTCGCTGGTCCGCACCTGAACGTCGGGGACGGCCGCGACGACGTGCATGTCCTCCGGCAGGGGCGGCAGCTTCACGTAACGCAGTTCCGATCCGTCCCAGCAACTGACCGTCATGCCCCCCAAAAAGCAGGGAGCCACGTTGTCGGGATGCCCCTCGATCGAGGTCATCACCCGCAGCAGTTCCGCCTCGGGCGTGCGGCGTTCGGTCAGGGCATCCGCGAGCACGACCCCGGCGACGACCGCCGTGGAGGAGCTGCCGAGTCCGCGGCAAAGGGGGATGACGTTGTGACATTCCAGGACGAAGCCCTTGGGTTCCACGTCCCACACCTCGCACGTTCGGAGGTAGCTTTGGATCAGCATGTTGCTTTTCGCGTCCGACAGCACCCTCGCGCCCTCGCCGATCACGTCGCAGGAAAACTCTCCATCGGGCAGAAGCTCTTTGACGTTGAAGACGTTGTAGAGCGAAAGCGCCATGCCTAAGGTGTCGAACCCCGCGCCGAGGTTTGCGCTGGTCGCCGGCACGCGCACGGAAAGCAGCGAAGACCGCGCGACGCTCATCTGGAACCAGTCCCGCTGGAACCGGCCTCGGGCTTCAATATCGCCAGCAGTTCGTCCAGGCTATCGCCGATCTCGATCGGACGCCCCACCTGGGTCATCGCGGTGTCCGGGTCTTTCAGGCCGTTGCCCGTCAGGATCATGACGACCTTGATGCCCTTGGGAAGGCGATTCGACGCCTTCAGCTTGCGCAACCCCGCCAGAGGGGCGCAGGACGCGGGCTCGGCGAAGACCCCGCCCTTCGCCGCCAAAAGTCGCTGAGCGCTCAGGATCTCCTTGTCGGTCACGGAGTTGAACTCTCCCCCCGACTCGGAGACCGCGGCGCGAGCCAGCTCCGCGCTTACCGGGTTCCCGATGCGGATGGCGGTCGCCACCGTCTCGGGGTTGGGGCAGGGTTCGTTGGTGACCAGCGGCGCCGCCCCCGCCGCCTGAAAGCCCATCATGCGCGGAAGCCTGGAGATGTGTTCGAGGCGTCGGTACTCCCTGTAGCCCGCCCAATAGGCGCTGATGTTGCCCGCGTTCCCGACGGGAATGGCGTGCCAGTCGGGGGCGTCTTTCAAGGCCTCGCATATTTCCCAGGCGCCGCTCCTCTGCCCCCAGAGACGATAGGGGTTGACGGAGTTCACCATCGCGTACCCGCAGGTATCCGCCGCCTGGCGCGCCAACTCCAGAGCCTTGTCGAAGTTCCCCTTCACCGCGATGACCGTGGCCCCGTACATGAGAGCCTGAGCCAGCTTCCCCAGGGCGACCTTCCCCGCGGGCAGGAGCACGAAGCAGGGAATGCCCACCGCGGCGGCGTAGGCGGCGGCGGACGCCGAGGTGTTGCCCGTCGAGGCGCAAACCAACGCCCGGGCCCCTCCCTCCAGCGCTTTGGCGACGGCGAGAACCATGCCGCGATCTTTGAACGATCCCGAGGGGTTGCAGCCCTCGAATTTTCCCCACAGCTCGATTTCAAGCTCCTGGCCGACGCGGGGCAAGGGGATCAAAGGCGTGCCGCCCTCCTCCAGATTGACCATCGGCGTCGCCGCCGTCAGGGGTAAAAGCTGTGCGTAACGCGCAAGTAATCCCATACGTTATCCCTCCGTAGACTTTTGAGTGCGGCAACTCCAAAATACAAAAAGTCTCGTCCCGAAAACACAAGGAGGCGAGACCTTATTTCAGATTATACTACTTTCGGATCATACTGCTTTCAAATTATACTGCTTATACTGCGCGCGCTCTAAATCGCAAACGCGGGAATCGAGCCCGGACCGTCACATGACCGACGGCAGCCAGACGCTCATGGCCGGAAACGCGATGGTCAGGATCAGGAACAGGAAAATCAGAATGACGAAAGGCAGGACGCCCGAGATGACGTCTTTCATGGTGATGTCGTCCCTGAGGCCGTTGATGACGTAGAGGTTCATCCCGACGGGCGGGGTGATCAGAGCCATCGTCATGTTCACCGTGAGGATGATGGCGTACCATATAGGGTCGATGTGAAGAACCGCCAGGAGCGGCGTGACCAGAGGCATGGTCAGGAGGACGATCGACACCGTCTCCAGGATGCACCCCAGGACGATCATCAGCATGTTCATGGCTACGATGAACATAAGCGGAGAGAAGTTGGAGGCGATGATCAGCTCCGTCAACTTCTGCGGGATTTCCAGCATGGTCATGACGCGCCCGAAGAGCACGGCCCCGGCCACCACCATCGCGATCATGCAACTGGTCCCCACCGACTTCAGGCAGATGCCGGGAATGTCCCTAAAACGGATCGTGCGGTAGACGAACAGCGTGATGAAGAGGCTGTAGACGAGCCCGACGGCGGCGGCTTCCGTGGGGGTGAAAGCCCCGGAGTAGATTCCCCCCACGATCAAAAACGGCAGGAGGATCCCCCAGAAATTTTTGAGGGTGATTTCGAGCCGCTCTTTCCAGGAGGTTCGAGGCAAGGAGGTGAAGCTCCCCCGCTTGCTTTGCCACACGGCGTAGACGATGAACACGCTGGCAAGCACAAGTCCTGGGATAATGCCGGCTATGAAGAGCTTTCCGACCGACTCCTCGGTGATCGAGCCGTAGAGAATCAGGGGGATGCTGGGAGGAATCAATATCCCCAAAGTTCCCCCCGCCGCCAGAAGGCCCAGGGTGAAGCGCTTGTCGTACCCCCGTTCCGTCATGGCGGGAAAGGCCACCATGCCGATGGTGGCGGCGGTCGCGGCCCCGGACCCGGTGATCGCCGCGAAGAAGGCGCAGGCCAGAATCGTCGCGATGGCGAGTCCTCCGGGAAGGTGGCGCACCCAGGCGTTCATGACCTCGAACAGGTCGTCGCCGATATGCCCGTCCAGCAAAATCTGGCTCATCAGGATATAGAGAGGGATGGCGATCAGGACGAAGCTGTCCATGGAGGTGAATATCGTGTTGGCGATGAGCTTCATCGGAAGCCCGAACTGAAGGATGAGCACCACCGACGTCACGCCCAGCGAAAAGGCCACGGGCAGCCCCAGAAACAGCACGAACAAGAGCAGTAGCGTGACCAGTACGAAACCGCTCATCGCGCGTCCCCCCCGGACTTCAGAATTTGAATGCGGTCCACGACGATGAACGCGAACTGAAAGGTCAGGAGCACGAACCCCAAAAGGAGCGAGCACTGCGGTATCCACACCGGCACCCGTAGCAATGTGGCCGAGACCTTGCCGAACTTGAAGGAAGCCGCCATCATGTCCCACGCCTGCCAAGCCACCACGGCGCTGAAAGCGACGCCGACGGAACTTGTCAGAACGTCCAGCAGGCATTGCGCCCTCCGGGAAAGCCGCTCGAAGATCAGGTCGATGCGGACGTGCTTTCCTTGCATCAGGGTGTAGGCGCTGCCCGCCAGCATCGTCCACATGAAAATATAGACCGACGTCTCCTGAGCCCAGATCGTGGGCGAGTCGAAGAAATAGCGGCAGACGACCTCATAGAACAGGACGAGTCCCATCGCCAGGAGCCCCAGCCCGCACAGGTATCCTACCGCCAGGTTGAATTTTTCCACGTACAAACGCAGCGTTTTCATAAGCCGCCCAAGAATCGGTTCAGTCCGCGTTCTGGGCCATGTCCAGCAGCCGTTTGCCGATGTCGCCCGTCTTCTGGGCGAAGGAGTCGCGGACCGCGAGGGTCGCGTCCTGAAATTCTTTCCGCTCGGTCTCGTTGAGGACGTAGATTTCGACGCCAGAGTCCGCGATAACCTTCTGCGCTTCGTTTTCAGAGTCGGCGATGGCCCCCCGGATCCACTCCTCCGCGTCCCGTCCCGCCTTCAAAATCACGTCCTTCTCCTCCGCGGAGAGGGAGTTCCACCACTCCAGATTCGCCTGGACGGCGAACTGGGCTGTGGTGTAGTTGGCGAGGGTCATGTACTTTTGGACCTCGTGGATCTTGCGGGATACCGCAGCGGGCATTCCCGTCGTCGCACCGTCCACCGTCCCGCGCTGCAGCGCCATGTACATCTCGGAGGAACTCATGACCGTCGGCGCCGCCCCCAGAGCCTGCAGCGTCTCGGCGTCGGAGCCGCTGAAGGAACGCATGGTCAGCCCCTTCATGTCGGAGGGCTTCGTCAGAGGACGTTTGTTGTTGAAAAACTGGACATAACCGTAGTCCACCCAGAAGAGGTTTTTGACCCCCCTGCTTTCGAACTCTTTATCCAGAAGTTCGGCCGCCCCGGCGTCCAGAAATTTTTGGGGGGAGCTCAGGTCCCTGAAGACAAAGGGCATCTCGAAAATATCGATCGCCGGGATCATTCCCGACCACTTGTTGGTCGCCACCAGCCCGGTGTCGACCAGAGCGTCCTGCAGGGCCTCCACGATCTCCGTGTCCTTGTAAAGCTGTGCGGAGTCGAAAATTTTGCACTCGACGTTGCCGCCCGAATACTCCCTGACCTTATCCGCGAAGAAGACGAGTCCCTTCGAAATATGGTGGGACGGAGGGAACTGATTCGACAGACGGAACTCCGTCTTCGCCTCCGCAGCGCCCGACAGGAACGCTTCTCCCAGGATCAGCAGCAGAACGACAGACACAAAACCCAACGCACCTCTACACTTTTTCATAATACAAACCTCCCTGACAATAGTTTATGGGGCTTCGCCTTTATAAAAACGCGAAAAACCCCTCAGGGGTCGCGGACCCCTGAAAATCCCGTTTGTTTCTCAGATTTTGCACGCCCGCGCCGCCGCCAGATGACTGCAAAGCGGAACGCCCAGCCTGCCCGGAATGCTCTGCGCAACGGCCAGGACCTTTGAAAAATCCACCTCCGTTTCTATTCCCAGACATCCCAAAAAGTTCAGGAGATCCTCCGTGGCCACGTTCCCGGCCGCCCCCGGAGCGAAAGGGCACCCGCCAAGGCCGCCCACAGCCGCGTCAAAGGCGTCGTAACCCAGCCCCAGTGCGACCAGTGTGTTGACAAGCGCCATCCCGTGCGTATCGTGCAGGTGCAGGACGATTTTTTGCTCGGGATAACGCTCGCGCACCGCCCTCAGCGTGTCCCGGACCTTGACGGGATGCGCCGTCCCCGTCGTGTCCGCGATCGACAGTCCATCGCAGCCCAGGGACAGAGCCCGTTCGACGACCTTCAGCACGGCGTCCCCGGAGACCTCGCCCTCGAAGGGACAAAAGAAGGACGTGGCGACGCTCACGTGTATTTTTTTACCTTTTTTACCTTTTTTACCTTCCCGGATCCGGCAGACCTCCGCGAGCTCCGAAAGCGACTGCTCGATCGTCCGGCGCGTGTTTTCCCGGTTGTGCGACTCGCTCGCCGACAGCACGAAATTCAGGACGTCCGCCCCCGCGTCGATGGCCTTCTCCGCCCCCCTGACGTTGGGGACCAGCGCCACGGCCTCGATCGCGCCGTGCCTGCGTTTGAAATCCGCCATCACCTCCGCCGCGTCCGCCATCTGCGGGATGGCTTTGGGACTGACGAAGGACGTCACCTCGATCGTCCTGAATCCGGCCTCGGCCAGATCGTCCAGCAGGGCGATCTTTTGAGCGGTCGGAATGAACGTTTGAACGTTCTGAAACCCGTCCCGGGGGCAGACCTCGATCACCTCCGCGCGCCGGGGCAATAAAGAAAAATCGAAATTATGAGAAATATTGATACCTTTCATATCCGTAACGCTCATATCCGCACTCACAGGACCTCCTCCTCTTTCAAAGACGCGATCTCCTCCGGAGCGAGCCCCAGATACGCGCCGTAGATCTCCTCGTTGTGCTGCCCCAGCGACGGAGAGGGCGTTCGAAGCGAGGCGGGCGTGTCGGAGAACTTGAGGTGGCTTCCGGTGAGTTTGACCCTGCCGGCCGTGGGGTGATCCATCTCGACGAACATCTCCCGGGCCCCGGCGATGTGCGGGTCCTCGACGACCTGCCGGATGTCGTAGACCGGCGCGCAGGGAATCCCGGCCTCGGACAGCTCCCTGACGACGTCCTCGCGCTTCTTCGAGGCGATCCATTCGTCGACGGCGACCCTGATCTCGGCGTGGTAATCGACGCGGTCGTACACGTTCAGATAACGGGCGTCCTCCTTCAGGTCGGGCCTGTTCATGACGTCGCACAGAGCGCGCCACAGCCTGTTGTTCCCGGCGCCGATGACCAGCTCGCCGTCGGCCGCGCTGAAGGAGTCGTAGGGATACGTGGACTCGTAACGGTTGCCGATGCGCCCCGGGAGGCGTCCTTCCACGGTATAGATCATGTTGATGATCTCGAGGCTCGCCACGGCGGAGTCCACGAGGGCGATGTCGACCTTTTGCCCCGCTCCCGTGCGGCTCCGGCGGCAGACCGCGGACAGTATTCCGACGGCCAGGGACAGCCCCCCGAGGACGTCGCCGATGGCCGTTCCGGTTCGCGTCGGCGACCCTCCGGGCCATCCGGTCGTGCTCATCAGTCCGCTCATGGCCTGAGCGATGATGTCGTAGCCGGGTTTTTGCGAGTAAGGCCCCGTGTGCCCGAAGCCGGAAACCGCGCCATAGATAATGCGGGGATTGACCTCCTTCAGCGACTCGTAGCCCAGCCCCAGCTTCTCCATGACCCCGGGGCGGTAATTTTCCAGAACGACGTCGGCCTTTTCGACGAGGTTCAGAAAAATCTTCTTCCCCTTCGGATGCTTCAGGTTCAGGGTGACGCCCTTTTTGTTGCGATTGAGGTTCATGTAGTAAGCGCTTTCCCCGTTTTTGAATGGCCCCATGCTGCGCGTATCGTCCCCCTTCTTCGGTTCCTCGATCTTGATGACAAAAGCCCCCATATCGGCCAGCATCATGGAGCAGAACGGGCCGGCCAGCACACGCGTCAGGTCCAGAACGACAAGCCCCTCCAGAGCGCCCTCCGTCATTTTATCGCCTCCTCAGTATTTCAGCTTGCCATTATAGTGGATGTTTTGAAAAGTTGTATGGGAGAATAAAAAAATCTTCAGCGTATTATTTGTAGCTTTTTAGCTCTTCAGTTGATAAAGTCTTGACCGTCACGCAGGGTCTGAAGTCGAAGAGAATGGAGTTGTTCGAAAACGATGAAAAATATAGCATTGATTGGGTATGGGGTTGTGGGGCACGGCGTAGCCGATCTCCTGTCGAAGAACGCCGATATCATCGCGAAACGCGCCGGAGATCAGATACGGCTGAAGCATATCCTCACCGCGCGGCCGCGCGCCGACGACCCGAGGCAGGAGCTTCTGACGCAGAACGCGGACGATATTTTCGGCGACTGCGGCGTGTCCGTCGTCGTGGAGTGCATCAACGATTTGGACGCCGCTTACCGCTATTGCAGGCGCAGCCTCTCTGCGGGCAAGCATTACGTGACATCTAACAAGAACCTTATCGCGACGTATGGCGTGGAGCTTACGGAGCTGGCCGCCCGCAACAGCGTCGCCCTGATGTTCGAGGCAAGCGTCGCCGCGGGTATTCCCGTGCTGCGCCCGCTCTGCAAATGCCTCAGTTCCAACCGCGTGACCGGGGTGATGGGAATCGTCAACGGAACGACCAACTACATCCTGACGCAGATGAAGCGCGAAGGGCGCGCCTTCGATGACGCCCTGAGGGACGCGCAGCGGCTGGGATACGCGGAAACCGATCCCTCCGCGGACGTTCTCGGTTTCGACGCCTGTCGAAAACTGGCGATACTGCTTTCCATAGCCTTCGACCGCTACGTCCGCTACAAAGAAATTCCTGCGGAGGGGATTACGGCTGTCACGAGCGCCGACATCACGCTGGCCGAACGTCTCGGCTACTCCATGAAACTCATCGCCATGGGCAGGCTGACGCCGTCCGATCGAATTTACGCGCGGGTCTCGCCGCTGCTGATTCCGCACGATCACCTGCTGGCGTCGGTGGATGACGTGTTCAACGCCGTAGCTGTCTCCGCCGACACGGCGGGCGACGTGCTTTTCTACGGACGCGGCGCCGGCGCGGAACCCTCGGCCAGCTCCATCGTCGGCGACGTGATCGATATCGTCACCAGTGGGCGGTATAACGACCCCGTGTGGCGTGAGGATTATCGCCCTCTGCTGCCCGCCGACGAAAATGTGGGGCCGCTTTTCGTGCGGGCCTCCCTGCCGGAACGAGAAAAACTTTTGCAGCTCTTCCCTGAAGGCATCGCCGCAGCAGAAGGCGAAAACCTTGGATTCATCACGACGCCGGGCCTGGAGCGCAAGCTCCGCGAGGACATACAGGCCGCCGGGATAGAGACCGGCGCAATCTGGCGCGTTTTTTCCCGCGCTGAAGATGACGCATAATACAATAGTAACCGGCCTATGGGAGCAGGGGGACGTGTCCCCTCGCTCGCTCGGCCCTGGGCCTCGGCCTGCCCCTTCCTTAGATTTTTAAATGGGAAGGGCAGGGTCTGCCCCCCTCCTTAAATTTTAAATAGTATGGCAAACTTCACGGCAAAGATCAGAGCTTCCCCCTCCACAACCTCAGAGCAGCTACGATCGAAAGCGCGAGCGTCACTCCCCATGCCAGAACGGGAGCGTATGCCGCCCCGATCATGCCGAATGTCCGCAGGAAGCGCCACGTAAACAGCGCATTCAGCCCCACCGCGCTCACGGAGAGCAGCGACAGTATCCAGGGCTTCCCGCTCTGGTAGATAAAATGCGACACGACGTTGTACATGCCGTTCAGGGCGTAGGCCGAAGCGGACCAGAACACGAAGATCAGCGCGCCTGAGAAATTTCTCCCCAGCACGAACCCGCTGAACAGGTACATGCACAGGCTGCCGCCCCACGCAAACAACAGCGTGGAGGTGAAGGCCAGAGGGACGGAAAGAACGATCTTCCGTGCCTCCCGCGCAACACCGCCGCCCGTCAGCTTTTTGAACAACCATGGCCGATAGGTGCTGCCGAAAGCAAAGTTATAGACGTTCACTATGGCCCCCAGCTTTTGTCCCGCGGCGTAGATGCCCGTCTCCGTCAGGTCAAACGTCTGGCTTATAAAAAGTTTCCCGATGGAATCGTTGAACCTCGCGGCGAAGGCGTTGGGTATCAGCCCCATCCCGAACTTCAAACCAAAGCGCAGACACTCCCTGTGGAAACCCAACCCCAGCCACCCGTTTTTCTTCAACAACACCAGCGCCAGCGGGATCGTCAGCAAGGCCAGCAGCACCTGTGCGCCCACGACGCCCCGCCACCCCAGCCTTAAAAACACCGTCGCTCCCACCTGTAACAAAAGCTGCGACAACAGGTGACAAAAATTGAACTGTCCGTAGGGCAGGGGTTTTTCCTTCAGCTGCCACATAAAGTTGAGAGCGCCCGTCACGATACTGGACAGCGCGGCTACCGGCACGCACAACAACCACAGGGGAAGCGCAAAAAAAAACACCCCGCCTCCCAGACAGGCCATCTGCAGCACAAACGTGCCGGCATAAAATACCATCAACGTACTTACATATTCGCAAATATTATAACGAGGGTTGTAATAAACGTACCCGATGGCATCACTGACGCAAAACGTCAGCAGGGGTTCGCATATCAGCACCGCCGTCAGGAAGAGGGCGTATATCCCGTAGTCCTCCGGCGTCAGGTAACGCGTAAACAGGGGGACCAGTAAAAAGGAAAGTCCCCTGTTGAGAAACACGAAGCCGCCGTAAAACACCAGGTGCCGGAAAAAGCGACTCTTCTTTATCAGCGCCATTTAAGCAGGAGTTGCCTCATTCATGTCTTCCTTCGATTGTGGAGCGAATTTTTTGCTCCTGGATAAAAAATTCGGAATTGCAGGCCTGATATAGTCCCGCCCAGACCGCCCACATCATCCCCAGGAACAGCCCCAACAGCGTCGCGAACGCGACGATCTGCGCCCTCTTAGGCTTGAACTTGTCGTCGGGCGGCGTGGCAGGGTCAATAACCTGTACGACTATCGCCTCCCGCGATTCGTCGATCTTGGCGGCCTCAAACTGCCTCAGCATCAGCTCGTACATCGCCGTGGC
>JAISSA010000050.1 GCA_031273365.1 Synergistaceae bacterium | reverse complement strand
ATCTCCCCGACCCTGTCGGAAAACTCCTCGTAGATGACCTGCCGCTCCGCGTCCTTCAGTCGCTGGATGATCACCTGCCGCGCCGTCTGGGCAGCGATGCGCCCGAAATCCTCCGGATTTTTTTCGATGCGCAGGACGTCCCCGGTCGAGATTCCCTTATAGCCCAGTTTTTTTGCGTCCGCCGCCGTGATCTGCGTGTCTTTCGACTCGACGGTCTTCACCACGGTGCGCAGCTCGCAGACCGATATGTTGCCGCTCTCGAAATCGATCCGGACCTCGGCCTCCTGATTGCCTCCCTGATATTTTTTGTATGCGGAGATAAGAGCAGCCTCGAGGCTCGAGGCGATCAATTCCACAGAAAGCCCCCGCTCCCTGGTTATCTGATTCAATGCACGTAAAAAATCGCGCCCCAGCTGCATTCAACGCTCCTCCTCATGTCCCTTGCCGTTCTTTCCCATTTTTTGTTTTCTGCTCCCCTGCTTTCCCCTGGGTTCCTGAGGCTCCAGTCCTCTGTAAACCAGCGTCGAACGCGCCACAAGGTCAAACGGAACGGACAGAGGCCCCCCGTCGGTCAGCAGGGTCACCGACGCGTCGTCGCTCTGAGCGATGATTCCCACGTGGACCTTTCGTCCGTCGACCGGCGCCAGAGTTTTTATCCGTGCCTCCTTCCCCGCGAAACGCAGGTAATCGGCAGGGGTAAAAAGAGGCCTTTCCAGCCCCGGAGAGCTGACCTCCAGGTAGTATCTGCCGCTCAGCTCCGCAGAATCCCTGCCGTCCAGATATCGGTTCACCGCCTTCGAAACCACCTCGCAGTCCCTGATGTTTATCCCCCCCAGCGAGTCGATGAAAACCCGCACCACCGGCCTCCCGGATTCCGTCGTCCAGGCGACGTGCACACATTCGTAGCCGAGTTCCGTGACGATCGTTCCAATTTCGTGGGTCATTTCCTCTTTGCCCAAAGCCGACTCCCCCCGCAGCGCCCGACGTTAAAAAAGAGCTTTCCTATTTAAGAAAGAGCTTACAGCATTGAAAAAAGCTTTTAACGTAAAGCGCTTTCAAACAAAGACTTTCAAACAAAGAGAGTGGGCGCAAACCCACTCTCCAGGAAAAATCCATTCTGAACTCATTATACACACTATCGTAAAAAAGACAAATGCGCCCTCCCTGCGTTGGGAGAAATCCCGTAAATCCCGTAAGGGTTGCGTGAGGGCAGGGACAGGAATATAATAAGAGCCAGTGAGAAGGGGCACTGGACTCTGTGAATCATTTGACATTAGCTTTCACTGGCTACCGAATGCAGAACCAGAAAATCAGTCCCGCTATCCAGCAGGCCGCAGAGGCAATAAGCAAAACCTCGGCAGGGTACTTATTGCCTCTGCGTTTTTTCCAGCGACGTTCCTGCTTTCGCATTTCCATCACCAGACTTTCGGCAGGCGAACTTTCCCCTACGATGCCCCCGCGTCAGCATCGGGCTACCCTTCTAACCCTATTATACCTTACTTTTCCAGCCTATACCCTGATTGCAGTGAGTCTCAGCTCAATTTCTTCCGATTCCTGTCAGATGCAGAAATCCTTTATGAAGTCCGCCCAAGAGTTTTCGATAACGGTATCGTAGCTCTCCAGAACGCTCATCCTGAGGGCCTCGTCCACGTAGACCTCGTCCTCCAGAAAAGCGAGCTCTTCCTCTCCTCTTCCCTGGAAATCACCGCACAGTTTGTTGTGCGCGTACACTCCGCTCACATTCGCCCCTCCTTAACTATTCCCGGCCTTTGGGCCCTTCGAGACGGGTCCGCGTTTCGTCCCGTCCCAGCACGCGCATCAGGAGCGTCAGGGGAGGGCCGCTTTCCCGTCCGGTGAGAAAGAGCCTCAGAGGGTGGAAAAAATCCCTCCCCCGCAGCCCGCGCTCCTTCATAAATCCACGCAGGCGTTTATCCAGCGTCTCCTCGTTCCACGGCTCGACGGAGCGCAGGATTTCTCCCGCATCGGACAGCCAGGGTTCGCTGCTTTTCCGGAGCTCGCCCGCCCAGGCGGACGGCCCCGCAAACAGGGGACTCAGGGCGTCCTGCAGCAGCGGAAGCGTCCAGTATTCCTCCAGCAGATCGCCGATCAGAAGCCTTATCCCCGCGGGCTCGAATTTTCCGAAACGGGGGTCGAGAGCCGTCAGCCTCTCCAGTATGGCGCCGCTCCCCAGGCGTCGCATCGCCTCCCGCTGATGGTGAACCAGGTGCGCTTCATCGTGCACCGGGGAGGAGGTCGCTATGCGCGCCGGGGAAAAGGCGGCCGCCATCTCTTTCAGGGAGAACAGCGACAGGGGCCCGGACGGAACCCAGCTCAGGGTAGAGAGGTAGGCGCAGAGGGCCTCGGGCAGGTAACCTTCCTCCCGATATCGGCGTATGGGCGTCGAGCCGGTTCGCTTGCTGAGCTTCTGATGGTCCCCGGACAGAATCATCGGGATGTGCGCGTAAACGGGAGAGCGCCACGAGAGCGCGTCGAAAAGCGCCTGCTGGCGCGCCGTGTTGGGAACGTGCTCGTCCCCCCGGATGACGTGGGTGATCTCCATCAGGTGGTCGTCGACCACGGAGGCGAAAAGGTACGTCGCCTGCCCGTCGCTTCGCGCCACGACAAAATCTCCCATGTCGGGGGCGAACGACAGATCGCCGCGCACCATGTCGTGGAACGCAATCGTTTTTTGGGGAAGCGCGAAACGCCAGCAGGGCCTTTCTCCACCGGCCATCCTGCGCTCGACCTCGTCCCGCGGCAGGCTGCGACAGAGCCCGTCGTAGCGGGGCGGTTCTCCCCTCGCAAGCTGCTCCTTCCGCAGAGCCGCCAGACGCTCTTCGGAGCAGAAGCAGGGATAAACCGCAGCCCGCGCCCGAAGGTTGGAGAGCGCCCCGTCGTAAAAAAGGCCGCGCTCGCTCTGGCGATAAGAAATGGAGAGGCCCCTGTCCGGTCCCTCGTCCCAGTCGAGCCCCAGCCAGAGCAACTCCTCCATCAGGCGTCGCTCGTACTCGACGCGCGAGCGCTCTGCGTCCGTGTCGTCGATACGCAGGACGAACCTTCCCTCCGCACCGGCTCCGCGGGCAAAAAGAAAGTTGAAAAGGGCCGTTCTCGCGCCGCCGATGTGAAGCTCCCCCGTCGGCGACGGGGCAAAACGCGTCCGAATCATTCCGGAAGCCTCCGCCTGAGGGTCGCCACGGCCCGGCAGACCATGGAGCGCGCCGCCCCCGGGTCGCCCGTCTTCTCGGGGGACTTGGCCTTCAGGTTCACGCAGCCCGCCCGCGGACTTTTCGGGTCCAAAAGCTTCGGGCCCAAAAGGGCTGACAGCCTCTCCGCCATCTCCGGCAGGCGGGCGTTCAGACGGGGGACCTGCGCCTCGATCACGGCGTCGACCCAGACCACGTCCCACCCCTCCCGCATCGCCATATTCGCGGCCTCGCGAAGCAGCTCCATACTGTCCGCCCCCCTGTATTTTTCGTCGTCCGCCGGAAAAAGATTCCCGATATCGGGCAGCCCAGCCGCGCCCAGAACCGCGTCGGCCACCGCGTGGGCCAGCACGTCCGCGTCCGAGTGCCCCAGCAGGCCCAGCGGCGACTCGATCCGGACGCCCCCCAGCACGAGCGGACGCCCGGGCGTCAGGCGATGAACGTCGTATCCAATGCCGGTTCGCACCTCCCCGATTTGCGGGTTTTTCCCCATCTTTTCCATATTTTCCATAGCTTCCGTATCTTCCATTTTATTCTGATCTGCTTTATTCTGATCTGCCATTTCACGCCTGTCCTTAATACCGCCCTTCGCGACCAGCGCCGAGGCCAGGCGGAGGTCCTCCGGCCACGTGACCTTGAAGTTCAGCCGCTCCCCCTCGACGCAGCACAGATCGAGCCCCGCGGCGAGCCAGGCCTCCGCCTCGTCCCGAACCGCGGCGACCTGCTCACCCAGAACCCGAATCAGGGCGTCGCGAAAAAAGGATTGCGGGGTCTGCGTGGCATAGAGCCCCTCCCGGTCGACGGCGCTCGTCCGCCCGTCCTCGATGCGCTTGATCGCCTCGGTCAGGGGCAGCACGGGAACGGCGCCCGTCGTCTCGGAGGTCTTTTCCATCAACGTCGCCAGAAGCCGCGGCGAGGCGAAAGGACGCGCGGCGTCATGCACCATCACGCCCTCTCGGGTACAGGCCAGCAGGCCGTTGCGAACGGAGTCCGGACGCGTCGGCCCGCCGGAAACGACCCGAAACGGCAGAGAAAAATGGGCGGACGTCTCCCTTTGACCCGAAGGCAGGACCAGCACAATTTCACGCACGCACGCACCGCGTATGCACGTCCCGCACATGGACTCGGCCAGCTCGGCGCTCCACATCCACAGCGGCTTTCCTCCAAGGAGACGGAACTGTTTTTCCAGACCCCCGATACGGCTGCCGCTGCCTCCCGCGACGATCAGAAAGGAAAATTCCCTCATCTGGCGTGAACTCTGGACTCGAGCGCGGTGTGCAGAGTCATGCGGTCCGCAAATTCTATGGAGCCCCCGACGGGAAGGCCAAAGGCCAGCCTGGAAATTTTCAGGCCGCGCTCCGATTTGTCCTTCAAAATTTCCAGAAGCGTAAAGTACGTCAGATCTCCCTCCATGCGGGGATTGGTCGCGATGATGACCTCCGACGCGTCCAGGCTTTCGATATGCCGCAGCAGAAAGTCGACGCTTTCCTGGCTCAGCTCCTGGTCCTCGAGCGGCGAGACCCTGCCTCCGAGGATATGATACAGGCCGTTGTAGATGCCGGCCTGCTCGAACGAGACGAGATCGTCGATGCTTTCGACCACGCACAGCGTCGTCCTGTCCCTCAGCGTGTCCCTGCATATCGGGCAGGGATCGGTATCGGCGATGTTGCCGCACTCGCCGCACGCGAAGAGCCCCTCCTTCAGCCCCGCAATCGCGCCGCCCATTTCACGAAGGAAGGCCTCGTCCTGCCGAAGCAGATAAAAAACCATCCTTCTGGCGCTTTTGCTGCCAATGCCGGGAAACCGTTTGAAGCAGTCGATCAGATGTCCGATGGGATCGCGGGAAGACCGATCGGAGGGCAAGCTTAAAACCCCAGACCCAGTGAACCCAGCGCGCCGGTAACAACTCCCATCCGTTCGCCGGCAAGCTCCCTGCTCTTCTTCAGCCCGTCGTTGACCGCCACCGTGATCAGATCTTCGAGCATCTCCGCCTCCTCGGCTTTGATCACCTCCGGGTCGATCCGTATTTCAATCAAATCCCCCTGGCCGGAGAAGACGGCTTTGACCATGCCGCCTCCCGCGTTGCCCTCGACCCGTTCTTCAGCCAGCTTTTCCTGAACCTGAAGCATCTGCGCCTGCATTTTCTGGGCCTGCTTCATCATGTTGTTGATCTTCATAATTTTTAAAAATGCCTCCAGAATCGAATATGTCGCCGGCCACTCCGGCCCCTCAGTGATGATACCCCGAACCCTGCAAAATGGAAAAGGCACGGTAAAGCTGCTCTGCAAGAAACAAAAAACACATCTCGTGGGGGAACGTCATGCGGGACAGGGAAACACTCCTGTCGGAGCGACGCCTCAGAGCCCCGGAGGTCCCCCACGGCCCCCCGACCGCCAGAACGATCCGTCCCTCCGCTCCTTCCATCTCCCGCGACAGAAATTCGGCAAAACCCGGACTGTCGTACTCCTCCCCGTCCTCCCGAAGCAGAAGCAGACGATCCCTCGGGCGGACGCGCTTCAAGAGTTCCTGCCCCTCCCTCTCGATTCGGTCTTCGGGCGTTCCCGCGGAGGCGTCGGGAACCCGCTCCACCGCGACGAGCCCGCCCGGACGGATTCGCTCCAGATACTCCTCCGCCATTGCGGCTATTCTTTTATCCTTCAATTTGCCCACGGCAAGAAGAACGATCTTCATTATAAGCCTTGCCCACAGCATAACGCCAGCGGATCGAGCCCCGGAGGACGTCGTCAGTCGGGCGACAGGGCGCTCAGGGCCTCCCTCGCCGCTTTTTCGGATTCCGCGAAGGATCGCCTCGTTTCGTTCTGTGCGAGGAAAGATTTCTCGAAGCGCTCGCCGAACGACAGGCAACGCTTTTCCTCGTCGGACAGCGCGTCGTCGCCGACGGTCCTCCGCAGCCGGCGCAGCTCCCCGACCTTCGCGCAGGCCGCGTAAAGCTGGTCGGCCAGCGCGCCGTGGGACTCGAACGTCCGGCCGCGCCCGATGGCCCCGTTCATCAGGCGCGACTGAGAAGAAAGAACGTCCACGGGAGGGAAAATTCCCATCTCATGCAGCCGCCGGTCCAGAACGATCTGCCCCTCGCCGATACATCCCGACAGGCGCGTCATGTCGTCGTTCGGGACGGTGATGACGGGAAGCAGCGTCACGCTGCCCGTGCCCCCCCTGACGCAGCCGGAACGCTCATAAATCTCCGCAAGGTCGGCGTGCATGGGGCCGCGTCGGCCGGACGTCTCCTCCGCGCCGATCTCCCGCAGGGCGTCGCAGTAACGGAGCATGTCCGTCATGATGACCATGACGTCGTCGCCTCTGACAAAAGCGAAATACTCGGCGATCGTCAGGGCGATGCGCGGCGTCAGCAGGCGCTCCGCCGCGGAATCCCCGGCGGTGTTCAGGAGGAAAATCCCGTTCTGCACGGCGTCGTCTTCGTAAAACGCGCTCATGAAGCGGTCCGCCTCCCGGTTCGTGACGCCCAGGGCGGCAAAGACGAGAAGAAATCGGGATCTTTCCGCCTGCCTCGTTCGGTCGAAAACCGTCGTCCGTCGCGCAATCCACGTCGCCAGCCTGTCGGCGGGCAGGCCCGGAGGGGCGAAGATGGGCAGGTTCTGACCGAGAACCAGGGTGTTCATCAGATCCAGCGAAGAAATTCCCGTCTCCAGAGCGACGTCGGGAACCCGCCTGCGGGCAGGATCAATCGGCAGTCCGCCAATCGGAAGAAGCGCCTCGAGTCCGAACAATCGCCCTCCGTTCAAAGGCTGTCCGCGTCCGTTCAACACCTGTCCACGCAGGCCCTCTCCCACGCCGACCTTCATGACGTCCCGCTCCAGCCATACGGTCGTGCGCCCCGTCTCCAGGCCCTCCGTGCCGTCGAAGACCCGGACGACGCACAGGTCATCCCCCGCCTGAAGAATTTGTCCCATCCGGGGCCCCGAGTCCGTTTCTATCGACACCAGCTCGCCGTATCCGCCCTCTCTGACGTTTTCGACGAAAAGAAGAGAGCCGGAGATCTCCCTTATTCCGCGCGTTCCTTCCCTGAAAAGCTTCATCGACATGATTTTTTCACGCCTCGCCTCCGGCTTTCTCCGGCCCGGCAGGCCCTGTGCCGTCCGCGAGCTTCGCATTCAACAAGGCGAGCCATTCCTCCACTCCCGCCGGAAGGTCCTTTTCCGACGTTCCCGACGCTTTGGGCACGGCGTGCAGGGCCGCCGGCGGGCGAACGGCGACGGAGGCGATTTCCCCGCAGGAAAGGCCGGAATTTATGGCTTTCCTCGCTCTCCCGTCCAGCGCCTTCAGCAGCCGAAGCAAATGCGCGGAACGTTTGGGAAAAGAAGCCGCGTCGCAGGCGCTTTGCTGCAAATAGAGGACCTTCAGGCTTTCAGCATGATAAAGCACCCATTTATCCTCCTCCGACAGTCCGGTTCTGCCCGCGCGCCTGACATCCTCGAGTTCCCGCGCGCGGAGCATCACGCTCTTCAGGTACTCCTTCAGCTCGGGCCAGTCCTCGCCCGCCTCTCCGACGGACGCGTCCGCGACAGACGCGTCCGCGACGAACGCGTCTGTGAGGGCGTACAGGGACCAGGAGGCGCTCCGATCGATCGCCGGGAACCGGCGGCTCCGAGCCAGGTTTTTATCGAGCCTCCAGGACGCGCCCGACAGCCTCAGAGCCGTCTGAGTCACGGGGTCCGAAAAATCGCCTCCCCACGGAGAGACGGCCCCGACGATGGTCACGGAACCCTGCCGCGACGGCCTTCCGAGCGGCTCCATCCGTCCGGCCCTCTCGCAGATTCGGGCAAGCCGCGTGTCGAGGTCGGCGGGATGCCTTTCCTGTCTCAGCGCCTCCGCCCATCGGGACAGGGAATCGATCAGGACGAGCACGCCGTACCCCATATCCCGATAGTACTCCGCCGCCGTCATCCCCAGACAGACGGCGACGTCCCGGCCCGCGGGCGGCATGTTGGAGGGGTTGGCGATCAGGATCGTGCGTTCCATGAGAGGAGCGCCGCTGCAGGGGGCCGTCAGCGTCGAAAACCTCTCCATGATTTCCGCCGTCTCGTTGCCCCGCTCCCCGCAACTGACGCAGACGACCACGTCGGCCGCGCAGCATCGGGCCAGGGCCTGCTGCATCACGGTCTTTCCCGTCCCGAACTCGCCGGACAGAAGGGCGACTCCCCCGACGGCCAGCGGGAAAAGCGTGTCCAGCACCCGCTGCCCCGTGAACAGCGGGCGATCCAGGGGCAGACGAACGCCTCCCCGGCGGGGGATGCGCACCTCCCGCCGCTGGCTGAGCGCGAGCTCCGTCCCGTCTTCGAGGCGACAGACGCACTCCCGCACCGATCGATCCCCCTCCCGGGCAACCCACGCGACCCTGCCTCCGACAGCGTTCAGCGGACAAAGGACGCGATGCAGAAAACGAGTTCCCTCCGGAACCGTCCCCAGGATATCGCCCGGACCGACCGGATCGCCGACCCCGACCGATGGAATGAAGCGCCACACTTTCCCCTCCGGAAGGGCGTTTTTCGGTCCGCCGGCAGGGCGTCCCGCCCCGTCCAGAACCTGCCCCAGAAGGCCCGGGCCCAGCTCCACCCCGAGAAGCTCCCTCGTGAAGAGGACCTCTTCCCCCACGCGGAGTCCCGTCGTGTCGTCACAGACCTGAATCTCCGCCTCCGAGCTCCTGATGCGGACGACCTCTCCCAAAAGTTCCAGTGGACCGACGCGCACCGCCTCGAACATGCGGACGGAAAAGTCCGTTTCAGCGACCACCATGGGGCCGGACACGTCTTTTATCCGGCCTCTGTCGAAATTTCCCGAACTGACGTCATTCATATTTATATCATGCATCGAGGGGCACGCTCAGCACCGCGTCCAGGTGTTCGCGGAGCTTTCCGGAAAAGCCGGAAAAAAAGGGGTAAAGGCGTCTCCAGCGCGTGCGGAAGGTGTTGTCGACCAGCCTTCCCATTTTTTTATCCGCCTCGATGAGGACAAGGCCGCCCCAGGCGTCCCGCAGCTCCTCCCGGAGTTCGCGGATATCTCCGCGCGCCCTCAGGAAAGCGGCGTCGCCCTTTTCCACAAGCGCGACAAACGGCGGAGAAAGGCCCTCCGACGCCTCCTCCGCCAAAGCCTCCATCGTTTTCCCGTATTCGCGGGTTGAACGCAACGCCTTCAAGCGCCCGGCGATCCGGTTTTCCAGAAGCTCGACAAATTCGTTTCGCAGTTCGGCCCTGCAGGACCTCATTCGGAGTTCTCCATGGCGCCGATTGGCGCTCAATCCCTCGCTCAGTCCGGCTTTGGAGGCGCATCGCAGGCGATGGACGATGCCCTCCACCTCCAGACGACGCGCCATGATCATGTCCGCGATCTGCTCGTCCACGGCGCGCTTCAGGGCCAGGCTGCGCTCCATGTGCTGCGCCGTCAGCGCCTCCCTGAACCCGGACAGATCCCGCTCTTCCGCGGCGCTCCGAGCCATGGGCCTTAAGTTATTTTCTGAATGATCATGATGGCGACGACGAAGCCCAGAACCACCATCGTCTCCGGAATCGCCTCCAGAACAATGATCGTCATCGACGTCTCCGGTTTCTCCGCGACCGTCGCCGCCCCGGCGCTGCCGATGCGGGCCTGGGCGTAGGCCGTCGCCAGCGCGGGCAGAGCGACGGCCAGTGCCGCAGCCAGCGCCATGATTGCTCTCTCGTTCATTATCCGATTTTCCTCCTTTTTGCGAACGGTTTATACGCAAGCGTACCGTTCTCGTAAAATTTCCCCATGAATTCCACGTAATGAAGCCGGGCCGAATGCAGGCCGGACCCTCCTATGGCCAGCACGAAGTTCAGAAGATGAATGGAAAACGCCATAAAAAGCCCCAGTATGGATACCCCGAAAATGTCGACGCACATGCTGGCGACCATCGCCAGCATGGCGGACGAAAGTCCGATGGCCGCCAGACGGACGTAACTGATGATGTTGCCGACCGTCCCCAAAGATTCGACGAGTCCCCCCACGCCTCCCCCCCATATGAGGAAGGTGAGGGCAAAGACGAGCATGACGATCGGGACGGAAAAAAACGAGGAAGGCAGTTGCAGACGCAGGAGAGTCAGGGCCGAGACCAGGCTCAGGATGAAAAGCAGGGTTCCCGCGCGCTCCATCCACAGGTGGCGATGTCGATTTCGAATTCCCTGAACCATGCCGATGAAAAGCCCCAGAAGGACGTGCGCCGTCCCCAGAACGATGCTGAAGACCATGACGGGAAGGACGGCGTGCGCCCGATCCACCCAAATGGGCTCCATCTGCAAAACGCGATGGCCGATGTCCCCGAAAACCTCCCCGTACAGGGCGCCCCACACGACGCTCCAAAACGCCATGAAGATCAGAATGACGCCGATATCGTGCGGGACCTCCGAGCGTTTCTGTTTCAGATACCAGCCCAGCCACAGAACGAGGACGCCATAACCGATGTCGCCGATCATGCATCCGGCAAAAAAGGGGAAAAACACGCCGATCAGGGTCGTAGGATCGTAAGCGTTGTAGTCGGGGACGCGCAGGAACTTTAAAAACAGCTCGAAGGGCCGGAACAGGGCCCGGTTTCGAAGCGCCGTGGGAATCGGGCCGTCGACGTCGCCCCGCGCCTCCCGGGAGCGCAGCAGGACGGCGTCGCCCAAATCCTCCTTCAGAACCGCCTCCGTGCGCGCCAGATCGTTTTCCGGAATCCATCCCTCGAGGGTAAAAAATTCTTCGTTCTCCTCGGCGGACACCTCCATCAGAAGCTGCTCCAGACGTTCGTCCAACAGCATGTAAACGGCGGCCAGATTGGCGCCCCACTGAGAGGAAAAGACCCGCAGCTCGGTTTTGTGATCCCTCATGCGCGCCGGCAGGCCGCGCAAAAGCCGACGAATCCGCGACGATGCGTCCGCAAGAGACGCGCCCTCGTAGTGAAAGGGCAACTTCCACGGAGTCCCCTGCGCGTCGAGGACCGCGGCGACCAGGCCGGGCCGCACCTCGGGCGATGCGCTGGTGACCAGAAAAGAGGAGCCATCCTTCAACTCGAAGGAGTGATATCGAAACCAGGGCCTCTCGTGGCCGCCCGGCAGGAAATCCAGGTCTCCGTTAATTTTCGTCGCCACGGCATGTTGCCCCTGCCGGGAGATGCGCCAGATCGCGACATCCCCGCGGGGAATGGAGCTCTCCTGTTCCAGAAAAGCATGAGCGTGCGTCAGTATGGAGTTGGCCCTGCGCAGCTCCTGAAAATCGCCCTGCGCGCTCTTCCCCTCTTCCCTGATTCGATTCAGACGCGACTGAATGCGCTCGAGGCTTCTGTCAACCTCATCCATCATCGCCTCCAGGTCGCTCGAGAGATTATAGCGAACGTTCTCGACAAAAACATCGGTCAATTGCTTCCAACTGTCCCACGAAAGCTCCTCGATCATCCTGAGAACCCTTCCCCGCTGCGAGCGCAGCCTCTCCAGAAGAGGGTGGCCGGACGAAGTCTTTTCCGTTTCTTTACCGCGCTCGACGCCGCTGCGTTCAATGGGATGAAAAACGCCCAGCTCGTAAAGCCGACCGATGATCGTCGATTTTCTGCTGCATATTCCCCAGATGGACACCCGGGTCATGCGTTCTATCAGGAGCGCTCACCTCCATTCGATGAAAGACTCGATAAAAAACTCGACGGCAAAAGCATGGAAACGGCGTCCGCCGCAAGGGAGTCGAGAAACGCCTCGTCGCCGATACGCAGGGCGAGCCGCTCCCTCCACGCGTCGACGCGGGCGTCGATCTCCTCCCTGTCTTTTGCGATGCGCGCTTTTACGTTCTCTTCCCCGGCGCGGGCCGTCTCGATCGTGCGATCGCACATCGCGTTCAGGCGCTCCAGAGTCTCCCTCCTGAATCGCGCAAACTCGATTTCCCTGTTCGCGGCGTCCCCTGCGAGTTTCTCGCGAATGGCCTCCAGCTCTCCCGCCACGACGACCAGCGGGTCGGAAAAATCCACGGGATCACTCGACATCGCGATAGTACCCCTCGATCATGAAATTCCAGAGCATCCTGCGGTCGATGACGCCCACCAGAAGTCCGTCCTCCACCACGGGGAGGCGGCGGAAATGTTTGCGTATCATCAGGTCCGCGACGGACATCAGGCTCACGTGGGATTCGACGAACATCGGCAGTTTCGACATGTAGTCCCGAACGGACAGATGCCCCAGGTTTTTCAGCTGACGCACGAATTCCTCCTCTTCTCCGCTCAGGAAGGTGCTGTGGGTCAGCACCTCCAGGTAAGAAGGGGTCGCGGCGCGCAGGATATCCGTCTCCGCCAGAAATCCGACGAGCCTCCAGTCGGAGCGGACGACCGGCAGCCCCGAGATGTTGTGACGATAAAAAATGTCGATGGCTTCATTGATGGTGCTGTCCTCCATTACCGCCGTCAGGTCGTGGTCCATAAGATCTCCAACCGTCGTGACCTTCATTCCCTGTCCCCCTTCCATACGCGGAATCCCATGCGCGTCGCCAGAATACGGAGGACGAAGACCAGCAGCCCCGCGTCTTTCTTCCAGCGGTAAGGTTCCTGAAACAGCCGATACAGCCACTCGAGTCCCACCTTCTGCATAACCCGGGGAGCGCGTTTCAGCTGCCCCGACAGAACGTCGAAGGCGCCGCCGACCCCAACCGCCAGAACGTCCCCCAGCGCGTCTGACCATCGGGCCACCCACTTTTCCTGACGGGGGATGCCCATCGCGACGAACAGGATTCTGGTCCCGGATCGGGCCACATCCTGCGCCACGGCCGGATCTTCCATGCCGAAGTACCCGTTGCGGGCCCCGGCCACGATGAGTCCGGGATAGCGCGCCGCCAGGGCACGGGCGCACTGACGGGCCGTGTCGCCGCGCGCGCCCAGAAAATAGACCGGCCAGCCCTCCACAGACGCCATGCGGCAGAGCTGCTCCGCAAAATCGATGCCCGTCACCCGCTCCTGTATGGGCATGCCGAGAAAACGCAGCCCCCACAGAAGGCCGACTCCATCCGAAAGGACCAGCGCCGAATACTTCAAAATATGATGGTACTGCGGGTCATGAAGCGCCATGTCCATCCCCAGCGCGTTGACGGTCGACACCAGTTTCACGCCCCCCCGGGACAAAATCATTCCTCTGGCCCTCGAAAGCGCGTAGTTCATCGACACGTTATCGATATGGATGCCCCAGAGGCGCGGCTTCGCGTACGTCATGGGCGACGTGTTCCTGTATTTCAGAAACAGAGGAATCAGAACGACGAGGGAGACCATGCCCATGACCAGCCACCAGACCCAGGTCGCGTGGCCGGAAGAGGGATATTGCGACAAAGCCGCCAGAATGCCCAGAAAAGCGCACAGCCAGGCGATCAGGCGCACGGCGTCGGGATGGTCCCAGCCGTGCCGGATCAGTCTGCGGTAAAGCCGTTCCGTGCCGTGCGAGGTGTCCGTCAGCACGAGGCTGACCAGGTGCAGGGACCCCTCCGCCAGAGGAATGGCGTACAACCCGAGGGACAGAAAAAACAGGGAACCGAAGACGATCCCCTTGCTGACGCCCAGGATCGCCGTCCCCGCCGCCAGAGTCCCCCAAAACGCCGACATGGACCTGCCCGCCTGACGATACAGGTTGTTGAACCGGCTCCAGAACGCCCCGAGGAGGAGCAGTCCCGTAAAGGACATGAAAAAGGCGTCCTGCATCCCGTGGACGGCAAGCGCCACGGATATCAGCATCAGGGAAAACGTCACCGCCAGAATATGGCCCGCCAGCCCGGGTATGCCGTCCAGTTGCTGCACGACAAGGGGAAAAACCGCAAACCAGAGGGAGGTGACGACGATGGACATCAGAGGCGTGAGATAGAGATACTCGCCCTCGACAAAGTTGATGAAACTGATGGACGGACCCGGCAGGGCGCAGAAAAGGCCGATGAGAAAATACCCCCACCGCCACACCCGCCCGGCCCACAGGTCCTCCGCCAGACCGAAAAGCCCCGCGAAAATGGCCGCGGCGACGACGAATCGGGACATGGGCGACCCAAACCATATCGCCAGCAGCATCCACGCCCCCATCAGAAGAAGATCACGCAGATAATCATACTGACGGACGTCGAGGAACCTCTTCGTCAGAAACTGAACCACGACGCAAAGGGCGGCGGCAACCACACAACCCCATACTGTTCCCGGACTGTAGGAAACGATCACAGGAGCACGACACCTCCAGCCTCAAATCTCAACAACGGTGATAAAACCAATGTCAGCAACTTAAGCAACTTAAGCAACTTAAGCACCAAAACCACGGGGCTCCGCCCCGTACCCCGCAGGGGACTCGGTCCCCTGACCCCGTTAATTTTTTCTTCCTTTAAGTTATAGGCATTGGCAATAAAACCCAAATTTATCTGATCTCGGTCAGTCCATTCATATAGGGTCTCAGCGCGGCGGGAACGACGATGCTGCCGTCCTCGCGCTGATAATTTTCCATGATGGCGATGAGGGTACGACCGACGGCGATGCCCGAGCCGTTCAGCGTGTGAACGAAACGGGGCTTTCCGCCGTCCGCGGGGCGATAGCGCGTGTTCATGCGCCGCGCCTGAAAATCCTCGCAGTTGCTGCAGGAGCTTATCTCGCGATATTTGTTCTGGGACGGCAGCCAGACCTCGAGGTCATACGTCTTCACGGACCCGAATCCGATGTCTCCCGTGCAAAGCGCCACCACCCGGTAGGGCAGTTCCAGAAGCTGCAGCACCCGCTCGGCGTTGGCCGTCAGTTTCTCCAGCTCGTCGTCGCTCGTCTCCGGCCTGCAAAGTTTCACCAGCTCGACCTTGTCGAACTGATGCTGGCGCAACATGCCGCGCACGTCGCGCCCGTAGGCCCCGGCCTCCCTGCGGAAGCAGGGCGTATAGGCCGTGTAGTGTTTCGGAAGGTCCTTTTCCTCTAAAATTTCACCGTGGTGCATGTTGGTCAGGGGGACCTCCGCCGTCGGGATCAGCCACAGGTCCTCTCCCTCGATTTTATAGAGGTCCTCCGCGAATTTGGGAAGCTGCCCCGTTCCGCGCAGAATCTTCGAGGCGACCATGAAGGGCGGCTCCATCTCCGTGTAGCCGTGCTGCGTCGTGTGCAGGTCCAGCATGAACGCGATCAGCGCGCGTTCCATGCGGGAGCCCGTTCCCCGTAACACGGTAAAGCGGCTCTGAGCCAGCAGAGCGCCCTTCTCGAAATCCATTATGCCCAGCGCCTCGCCCAGGTCCCAGTGCGCTTTGGGTTCGAAGGAAAATTTCCCCGGCTCGCCCCAGACGCGCACCGTGGGGTTGTCTTTTTCGTCCTCGCCCACCGGGGTCGTCTCGTGGACTCTGTTGGGCATTCCCAAAAGCAGGTCCTCCACTTTGGCCTCGACCTCGGCCAGCTTCCCGTCGATCTCCTTCGCCCGGTCGCCCCACGCGCGGATTTCCTCCATCAGGGCATCGGCGTTGGCCCCCGTCCGCCTGGCCTCCCCGACCTTTCTGGACCCCTCGTTGCGCCGGGCCTTCAGGTCCTCGGTCTCGGCGATCAGCCTCCGTCGCTCCTCGTCCAGGTCGACCAGAACCTGAAGGTCGAAGTCATGTTTTCTGTTTTTAAGGCAGGCGGCAACCTCTTCCCGGTTCGCCAGAATCCATTTGAGGTCAAGCATCGCCCTTCCCCTCCGGATCGCCTTTCGTCCCCAGGCGAATGTTCTTCAAAAGGTTGGCCATTTCGATGGCGGCATACGCGCAGTCCACTCCCTTGTTTCCCGCCTTGCTTCCCGCGCGGAGCAGGGCCTGCTCCAGCGTGTCGCAGGTCAGAACGCCGAAAAGGATGGGAACGCGCTGCTCCATACCGACACACGCCAGCCCCTTGGACATTTCCGCGGATACGTACTCGAAATGCGGCGTATCGCCCCGGATAACCGCGCCAAGGGCGATAATCGCGTCATATTTGCCGCCGAGGGC
>JAISSA010000126.1 GCA_031273365.1 Synergistaceae bacterium | reverse complement strand
GTCATGCACAAAATCGGAATTTTGAGGTAAATTTCAGGTCGAAGGTAATATTCCTTCCAATTTTTTGCTTCTCTCCGGTGTTAATGGCACGTGCTCGACACCAACCTGCGGATTTGGGTATACCTGCTGCTGTTGACAATTTCAGTGCGTGGATATAGTATCTTTGAATTAAATTTAAAACATATCAATATAATATATTAAAAATACAGGGAACCTGGTGCAGTCCGGCAGCGGGTCTTATAAAAAGGAAGCGAGACGCCATTGGAAAATGACCCTGTCGATCTTGTTGAAATAAAGCCCCTCTTCTCCCTTCTCTCGGAGATTTTCCTGTTTCCGCCCTCACGGGAAAGATGGGGGGCGGGTCTGGCGCAGTGCGTTCGGTCGTCGTGCCCTGCTCTGCCGGCGCTCGGCGCGCTTGCGGATATTTTGAACAGCGCCCCGGAGGACGCGTGGGCGGCGTTCGAGGAGGAATATCGAGCGCTTTTTTGGGGGCTGAGGCTCCCGTCCCTCGAGCTCTGGGAGTCGTGTTTCTGCGCGGAGGACAGGCGGCTGATGAACCGCGTGACCTTCGACGTCGCGTCCATGTACCGCAAAGCGGGGCTGCGGGTGGACGAGTCGATTCGACAGCCGCCCGACCATATCGGAGTGGAGTGCGCGTTTTTCTCCCACCTCTGCGGAGGCGGACGTCAGGGAGGGCCCGGGCTCGCGCGTTCCTTTTTCGATCTGCACCTGCGGCGCTTCGCGGAGGCGTTTGGCCCCGCCCTGGAGGAGCGTGCGCAGTCGCATTTTTACGCGATGGCCTCGCGCCTGCTGCGTGAGTCGGTTGCGCTTCTCTCCCGCTCTCGCTGGATTGCGTCGGACTCCGGGGAGGTGGCCCCTCCGGCGGGACTTCGCCCCCTGAGCGGGGAGGAGATGCAAAGGGGCACAAGGCGGGAATCCGTTCCGATCTGCGGGGTCGGCAACTGCGGCGGCAGGTGCCCGCTGACGGCCGACGTCGCTGACGGCTGCGTTCTGAAGCTCGCCCCCTCCGGCCACCCCGACGCGACCGGCGTGCCGGGAATAAAAATCTGCGCCAGAGGGGCGTCGTATCACCGGACGTTTTTAAACGGCGCCCGGCTGCGCTACCCCCTGAGACGGGTGGGAGATCGCGGCGAGGGCCGATTCGAGCGCATCTCCTGGGAGGCCGCGACGGAGGTTATCGCGGCGGAGACGGACCGCATCGGGAGGCGATACAGCCCTCAGTCGAGGTACATCAATTACTCGTCCGGCATCAACGCCGTGGCGAGAGGCGACGCGTTCGCGCAGAACCTTCTGGCCCTGGACGGCGGTTTTCTCGGCAGATACAACAGTTACAGCACGGCCTGCACCACCTTCACCACCCCGTATACCTACGGCGCCAGCGAGACCGGGAACTGCTCCCGGGATCTGCTGAACTCCAGGCTGATTATTCTGTGGGGACATAACCCCATGGAAAGCGTGTTCGGCTCCTCCCTGACGTTTTACCTCCGGGAGGCAAAAAAGTCGGGGACGGAGATCGTGGCCGTCGATCCCCGCCTCAGCGATACCGCCGCCGCGCTGGCCGACCGGTGGATAGGGCTCAGGCCCACCACGGACGGCGCGCTGATGGACGCGATGGCCTGCACCATACTCGAAGAACAAATGCAGGACCAGGCGTTCATGGATCGGTTCTGCATCGGCTTTGACGCCGCCCATATGCCCCCAGGGCTGGAGGACCGCGAAAACTACCGGGACTACGTGTTCGGCAGGTACGACGGCACGCCGAAAACGGCGGAGTGGGCGGCCGGCATCACAGGCGTGGACGCGGACACGATACGCTGGCTGGCGCGGCGCTACGCCGGAGCCAAACCCGCGGCGCTCCTGCAGGGTTACGGGCCTCAGAGAAACGGGAATGGAGAGCAGATCACGCGAAGCGGCACGATGCTGGCCTGCCTGACGGGAAACGTCGGCGTCCCCGGCGGCTGGGCCTGCGGCAGCGGTGCGGTCAGACTGCACAGGCAGCCCGCCATCGCCTCGATACCGAACCCTTACAGCGGCAAAATTCCGTCTTTTTTGTGGACGGACGCCGTCTTCAGGGGCAAAGAGATGACGGCGCGGGACGACGGAGTAACGGGAGTGCAAAAGCTCGACGCCAGCATAAAAATGATATGGAGCCTGGCCGGCAACACGCTGGTCAACCAGCACTCCGACGTCAACCGAACCATTGGAATTTTAAGGGACACGACGATGTGCGAGTTCATCGTGTGCTCCGACCTGTTCATGACGCCGAGCGCCAGATTTGCCGATATTCTGCTCCCGGGCACGTCGATGTTCGAGGGAGACAACATCGGAAAGCCTTGGTACGAGGGCGACTATATCCTGTACTGCAACCAGGCGACAGAGCCGTTGTTCGAGTGCCGGTTCGAGTACGACTGGCTTTCCGACGTGGCGCGTCATCTTGGCCACCATGCCTCCTTTACCCACGGAGGAAAAGAACTGCGGGAGCTTCTGAGGGAGGCTTACGAGGGCATTCTCGATAACGAGCCCGGAATGCCCGACTTCGATACGTTCCGCAGGGAGGGAATCTATCGCTACCGGGACAATCGGCACTTTATCGCCTTCGAGGAGAATATCCGCGATCCCGGGAACCATCCTTTTCCGACGCCGAGCGGAAAGATCGAAATTTTCTCCCCCCGTTTGCACGAGATGGGCAACCCGACGGAAATCCCGGCTATTCCCAAATACGTCCCGAGTTTCGAGGG
>JAISSA010000293.1 GCA_031273365.1 Synergistaceae bacterium | reverse complement strand
CCCGCGCCTCCCGTTTTCTGTATTACAGTTCCACGGACCGGGATTCGAGCTTTTCTCCCTCCATGGCCGCGACGACGGCGCACACGGCGGTGTCGCCCGTGACGTTCAGGCAGGTGCGCACGGCGTCGAGAACGGCGTCGATGCCCGCGACAAGACCCATGCCCTCGATGGGCAGGCCCGCGCTCGTCAGAACCAGCGTCAGCATGATCAGCCCCGCCCCGGGCACCCCCGCCGTCCCGATGGAGGCGAGCGTCGCCGTCAGGATGATGCCGATCTGGGCGCTGAGCGAAAGCTCGAGGCCGAACGCCTGCGCGACGAACAGAGCGCAGACGCCCTGATAGAGCGCAGTGCCGTCCATGTTAATGGTGGCGCCGAGCGGCAGAACGAACGAGCTGATGCCCTCGGAGACCCCGAGGTTGTCCCGGACGTTGGCGATGGTTATCGGAAGCGTTCCGGAGCTGGAGCGGGTGACGAACGCCGTGATCGAGGCCTCCTGAACGCCCCGGAAGTACCACAGCGGGGACTTTCGGCAGAACACGAGGACCAGGCCCGAGTAGACGACGACCGCGTGGAGGATGCACCCGACGTAGACGGCGGCGATAACCTTTCCGAAGGGTGCCAGGATGGAAAATCCATATTTTGCCGCGGTGACGGCGATGAGCGAAAAAACGCCGTACGGCGCCAGACGCATGATCATGTGGGTCATGGCGTACATGACCTCGGCGATCGACTCGAACGCGCCGATGATGCGCCGGCCCTTTTCACCGGCAAAAAGACTGGCCACTCCGAAGAACAGCGCAAAAACGATGATCTGCAGCATATTGGCCTTCACGAGAGAATCGATGGGGTTCGCGGGGAAGATGTCGAGGAAGACCTCCAGAAGGGGTTTGGACGCCTGAGCCGTGCCCGCCGCGCCCGCAAGGTCCATTCCGACGCCGGGGCGGATCGTGTTGCCCAAAACGAGGCCGATCGCGATGGCGACGACCGTGGTCAGGAGATACAGAACGATGGTCCTTATGCCGATACGTCCCAGAGTTTTGGGGTCTCCGATGGAGGCGGCGCCGACGACGATGCTGGAGAAGACCAGAGGTACGATCAGCATCTTCAGAAGCGTGAGAAAGATTTTTCCCACGACGTCCAGCAGGGGTATGACGTAATCCTTCAACGCCGCGCTTTCAGCCGCCATCGGACCTGCTGCAAAACCGAAGATGATGCCGAGGATAAAACCGATGCTGATCTTCAACAACAGTGACATACCCTTACCCTTCATGAAAATCACCTCTCTGATATGATATTTTTACCATTATAGCAAACTACCATGGCAAACAACGCGTCGCGAGCATAATTTCGATCGATTGCCCGCGCCTTTTGCGGAAAGCGTCCGGTATTGCGGCAAACGGGTTCGAGTCGCATAAGCAGGCAACCGATGAGCGAAGCGAATCGCGTTGATCGCTCAGGTTCTTCCCCAGTGGAGGGGAAGTGCCCTCCGACCTTTACCTGAAGCGACTGTACAGTTATGTTTTTTAAATGGGAAGGGTGATTTCCCCGTGGAGTCGTTAAAGCCACTTCACCGTCCCCTCCCGCCGTTCGGGACGGGAGGACGGGGATTCGGCCGGACGGCCAAGGGCGAGCGCGAAAAGCGGCTCATACCCCTCCGGGGCCATGAAGGAGGGCTCCCGCTCGAACAGGTAGCGCACCAGACCGATCCAGCAGGTTCCGAGGCCGATGGAAGCGGCGGCGAGCTGCATGTTCTGGATCGCGGCGCTGCAGTCCGCGAGGGCGGAAAGGTGGCGGCCGGCCCTTCGCAAAACCTTTTCGCCGCAGATCAGAATGACGACCGGCGCGTCGAAAAATACGCGATAACCGGGCGCTTTCCCCAGCGCCTCGATCCGTTCGATCCCCGAATCTGCCATGGCCGCGCGCGTGCGCGCGTCGAAATCTTCAATGACGTTCCTGTCCGTGAGGACGGTGAAATGCCACGGCTCGGCGCCCGCCCCCGAGGGAGCGTAAAGCGCCGCCTGCAGGACGGTCTCCAGCTCCTCCCGACGCGGGGCGTCCCGTTTGTAGCCGCGAATGCTCCGCCGCTCCAGAATGGTGCGCACAACCTCGTTCATCGTGTGTCCCCTCTTTTCCTGTTAAAGCAAGACCATGGGGCTCTGCCCCATACCCCGCAGGGGCCTTAGGCCCCTGACCCCGTTAATTTTTTTCTTTTGGGCTCCGCCCCATACCCCGCAGGGGACTTGTCCCCCTGACCCCGTTAATTTTTTTTCTTTCTTTCTTTCTTTCTTTCTTTCTTTCAGTCTCTGCTCCACAGGCCCCTTTGCTTTGCCCTCGCCTCCTTCTGAAATTTCACGAAGAGGTCGGCGTACTTCGAGTTTGGCTGGATCGTCATGACCTTCCCGTATCCTTCCAGAATCAGCCGGGCGTTGAACATGTCCCGCCGTATCGCCTCCTCGCCCGCGCCGGGCTTCGTCATCCACAGGTACGCCAGGTGACGTTTGTACCTGTCGAGCGGGGCCGTATCGTACTCCAGCCAGATGGTCCTGTTCAGCAGGCTTTTTTTCGTGAAATCGCTGGCCTCTTTGCCGTAGCGCTGTACGGGCTTGTTGGGATGCACGGTCTCCGGAGTGTCGACGCCGATCAGGCGCACCCTGCGTTCTTCGCCCGCCACGGCCACCACCACCGTATCCCCGTCCGTCACCCGGACGACCGTTCCCTGAAGCGCGTCGTCGCCAGGCGCAAAGAGAACATAAAAGACCCACAGCAGAAATGCCCCCACCAGAGAGAGCGCTTTTCCACGGGTGAATCCGCCGCGAAAGGTTCCGTATTTTTTCCTTCTTTTCATGACGATCTCCCTATATGTTTTACCAATAGTATAATATAGGAAACAGGCGCACTGTCGACAATACACGACGGCTCAGGATTACAAGTCCGGCAGAGGCCGTGTGTTTAAGGGAATGTATTTTAAGATAATGTATTTTAAGATAATGAACGTTTCGCTGCAACGTTCAGGGGGGAGGCTCTCATGATCAGGGCATTGACCGCGTACACTGGGGAAATCGACGACGTGGAGGCGGCTGTTGCGGAGATACAGAAACAGTTGGATGCCGGAGGCGGGCTGCTCAAAAACACGGTGGGCATCCTTACGTGTTATGCCGATTTCGTCGCCTCCGGCGCGGTGAAGGAGCTGTGCGCCTCTCTGCCCTTCGATGTCGTCGGCGCCACGACGCTGGGCAACGCGACGTCGAGGTCGATCGACGAGCCGATGCTCCTGACGCTGATGGTGCTCACCTCCGACGACGTCGCCTTCTCCGTCGGCCTGTCCGCCCCCATCCTCTCGGAGGACATCGGCCTGCTGCGTGAGGCCTACGAGTCCGCCACGGCGACGGCGACGGAAAAACCGGCGCTGATGCTCAGCTTCGCGCCGCTTCTCCTGAACGTCGGAGGCGACTTTTACGTGAATTCCTATACGGAAATTTCGGGCGGCGTCCCGAACTTCGGGATGATCTCCGTCGACCACAACGACGACTATCACGAGGCGTACGTCCTCCACAACGGAGAGGCTTACTTCGATCGCTACGCCTTCATCCTCCTGTTCGGCAACGTGGCCCCCCGCTTTTTCGTAGGGTCCATCTCCTCCGAGAGGCTCATGCTGAAAAAGGGCGTCGTTACCGCCTCGCGGGGAAACCAGCTTCAGACGGTCAACGACAGGCCGGTCGTCGAATACCTGGAATCTCTGGGCCTTACCCGGGGCCCGGATGGAACGATCAACGGCATCAACTCCTTCCCGTTCATCGTCGACTACAACGACGGCACCGAGCCCGTCGTGCGCGTGATATTCGCGAACACCCCGGAGGGCTACGCCGTGTGCGGCGGAAATATCCCGGTGGGCGCCATCCTGTCCGTCGGCTCCATAGACGCGGCCGACATCGTCGTGACGAGCTCCAAAACCCTGCGCGCCGCGCTCGCCTCGGGCAGGTCCGACTGCCTGCTGATGTTCTCCTGCATCGCGCGGTACTTCACTCTGGGCCTCGAACCGGCCTCCGAAATCGAAAAACTGCAGGAAATCCTGAAGGAAACAAACATCCCGTGGCAGTTCGCCTACAGCGGCGGCGAGCTCTGCCCCGTCTACGCCCTGGACGGAGCCTCCAGCATCAATCGCTGCCACAACGAGACGTTTGTCACCTGTGTACTGTAAATCCGTGGACGGGATCGACAGGTCGAACGGCACGACCACAGAACCGGCTCCCGACGTCGAGGCGCTGAAGGAAGAAAACAAACAGCTGCGTCTGGAGAACAAAAAGCTGGCGCGCGAGCTCAAATACGCTCAGGCCACCAACAAACGCAATAAAATGAGCTCCGGCGTCCGGGAGAACCTGAGCAGGATCATAGCGGCCGAGAAGTCGAGGCAGGAGAAGTACATGAACCTGCTGCTCGCCAACTGCCTCGACATCATTATGCTGTTCGACCGGACCGGACACCTTATCTTCGCCAGCGAATCGTACCTGCGAAAGGGCGCGATTCCGGCCCTCGGCCTGGTTCAGGACAGGACGTATCACGACCTGCTGACGCCGGTGACCGAGGAGCGATGCGCGCGGAATATGGACGAGGTCTTCGGGATTGCCCTGAACGAAAAGCGCTCCGCCGAGACGGAGTGCGACATGGATTTCGGACGGAACGACAACACCCGTCACTACCTCGTTCGGGTGACGCCCATGCTGGAAGAAAGCGGAACGGTGGAGGGCGTCATGGCCTTCTTTTACGACACGACCGAGATGACGCAGGCGCAGCGCGAGGCCGAACGTGCCCGCGAGCTGGCCGAGCAGTCCACCCGGGCGAAGTCGGAGTTCCTCTCCCGCATGAGCCATGAAATGCGCACGCCGATGAACGCCATCATCGGAATGACCATGATAGCGAAGGCGTCGCACGACATGGAGCGCAGGGAATATTGCCTCGACAAGATCGGCGAGGCCTCGACGCACCTGCTGGGCGTAATCAACGATATTCTGGACATGTCGAAGATCGAGGCGAACAAATTCGAGCTGTCGCTGGACGCCTTCAACTTCGAAAAAATGCTGCAGCGCGTCGTCGACGTCATCAATTTTCGCGTCGAGGAGAAGAAACAGAATCTGCTCGTCAGGCTGGACGAAAACATCCCCAAAAACATCGTCTCGGACGAACAGCGTCTCGCGCAGGTGCTCACGAACCTTCTCTCCAACGCCGTCAAGTTCACCCCGGAGGGAGGCGA
Organism: Synergistaceae bacterium; assembly: GCA_031273365.1. Lineage (GTDB taxonomy): Bacteria > Synergistota > Synergistia > Synergistales > Aminobacteriaceae > JAISSA01. Next base: position 17,367 of record JAISSA010000293.1, on the reverse strand, counting down.
GATCACGCTGAACGCCCGAAGGATCGCCGAGGAGTTGGGAATCTGCGTCCTCGAGGTGTCCGTGCGCGACAGCGGCATCGGCATATCGGAAGAACAGCAAAAAAGGCTCTTCAACTCGTTCGAACAGGCTGACGGCAGCATCTCCCGAAAATTCGGCGGCACCGGGCTGGGGCTCGCCATCTCCAAACGCATCATCGAGCTGATGGACGGCAACATCCGCATCGAGTCCGAGCTGGGCAAAGGCGCGGCCTTCATCTTCGAGATCCTGGCGCAGGCGTGCCCGGAGGAGGAACAGGCTCCCCTTCCGGAGGAATCGCCCGTCGGGGACACCGACGGCATCTTCAGGGGCAGGCGCGTCCTGCTGGCGGAGGACGTGGAGATCAACCGGGAGATCGTGCAGGCTCTGCTGGAGCACACCGGTGTGGAGATCGACGTCGCCTGCGACGGAGCGGAGGCCGTCAAAAAGTTCTCCGGCGACCCGGACGCCTGCGACCTGATCCTGATGGACGTCCAGATGCCCGTGATGGACGGATACGAGGCGACCCGAACCATCCGCGCCTCCAGCCTGCCGCGCGCACAGACGATCCCCATAATCGCCATGACGGCGAACGTCTTCCGCGAGGACATCGAGCGCTGCAAGGACGCCGGCATGAACGACCACATCGGAAAACCGATCGACGTGGACGATGTCATCGAAAAAATCAGGCAATATCTGCCCCGATAGCCATTTATCCCTTCACGTTCTTCAAATCACGTTCTTCAAAGGCAGACTTTTTGGAATGCTTGCTGGAACCGGTTTATCCACAGAAAATTATTGCCTGCAGAAACAAAGAGATAAGGAACTCGAGTGATGAGAAGGTTTTATGTGCTGGATTCCTGCGCATTGATTGCCGCATGGACGAACGAAGCGGTTGTACGGAGCCGAAAAGTGAACAGAGGTGCGACAAAGAGACCCTGTTCCTCTGAAATTCAGTTTTGCAGGTGAGAAGGAAAGCATATTCCCCTTACGATAGACTCCTAATCAGGAACAAAGGAGAGGGTTTCGTGGTTGCCAGTCCATTTCAGAGCAAAAATCACTTGAACGATATACCGAAATTTGTCGTTTATTTTACAACCTGTTTGGGATGTATAGAATTAAAATTATTTGAATGCATTAGATTTTATTTGTCGGATACCAAAGAAAGATCATTCGGCATCGGGATTATATTGATAACATTTATCATATCAAGCATGAAAATATTTGGTATAATACCATTTCTGTCTTTTTTGCCTCAAATGGAGAATCATAGAATCTTATTTTATATGCTCCTATTTTCTATTAGTATTGTTTTTTTATTGTCATTCTTTAATGATTATTTCTTAATGATTGCCGTCTTAATTAGTCATAGTTTATTAGTATATTTCTTTTCAAGATTATTGATTTTTCCAATGGATTATTGTGAAAAAATGCCGTTATTGCAAGTAATACTCAGCTATTTATGCTGGTTGTCCTGGAGTTATTTTTTTAGATGCGAATTGATTTTTATATGCAATAAAGGATTAAATTATAAAGGATTTTTATGCGGATTATTTTTTGTCTATCTCAGATTTTTTACTCAAGTGTTTGGAATTTATTGAAAGAAGGGACGGCAATCCATGACTGTTTGAATTCGTACTTCCAGTACGAGGTGTCGCACGGTTTATGCAACGCGCACATTCTGAGAGAACTGAGATATGTGAATGAAGAAAGGAACGCCGCACGTCTGCCGGAGTATACCCCGGCGTCGCGTTGAGGGAGGCGCGGGAGAAGAATGCTGGAAATCATTCAGTGCGACGCCGGGTTTCAGGCCCCAGGGGCGAGCGGCTCCGCCCCCTTGAGCCTGAATGTTGACGACCTGCCTCAACCCGCAGGCGTAGCGGACGCCCCGGCCAGGCCGTGGCCGAAGGGCTTCCCGGAAATTACGCAACTGTCCTCGACATCATAACCTGAACACAGGGACCGGGCCGGAGGGGGGTATACCCCCACGGCCCCTGAATCGTTACTGGAAACGTCTTGTGTTATATTCCTCGGCGGTGATGCTGCCTGAAAGATAGTCTTCAATCAGCTTTTTCTTCTGTTCGGGATTTTCGTCAAAATAACCCTGCTTCGCTTTTTGCTTTCCTGTCAGCTCCCTTTCCTCTTCCTGCTCTTTGACGTTTTTTTGAGGCGTATGTATGACCACTTCGTAAAATGTGTCGGACGCTTTGTTTCCGAATTTTTCCTCATATTCCTTCGAAAGTATTTTTATCTCCTCAAATTCTTTCAATATTTCCTCCCAATATTTATATGCCTCCTGACTGCAAGTCCAGAGGTTCTCTTTTACATTATATATAAATGGTTCATTTATTAAATATTCATTTTCTGATTTCGAAGTGCTGCTTTTGAACATAAGCTCAAAGTATTCCTGTATATAATTTTTGGCGTTTAAATCTAATAATTTGATCTCCTTCGTTTCATTGATTCTTATTTTTACTCTTTTCGCAGGTAAATAGGGCAAAAGACAGGTTATGTCCATTGCAGTTCTTACCGGAAAACGGTCTGCGGAATGAGATATCAAATTGCCACATGAGGGACAAAAGGCTTTTTTGCTGATTAATAAATATCCGCATGTAGAACATTTTGTTATAAAAAACATATCCCTTTCATCCTCTGACTTACTGTGTTATGTTTTCTTTTGCGCTCGAGCCTGCGCAATCGAATCGGCGGAGGTGTTTTGCGGAAATTCCATGTGAACATCCCCAGTGTCGATGGGATACGCTCCGTTGCGCGATCGGCCGCGTTTTCAGTCGCGCAGCTCGCGCTCCAGCCGTTCCCTGATCGCGTCATATTCCAGGTTGTCCAACTGGTCCCGCAGCCAGGTCACCAGCTCCGCTCCGTTTTCGTAGGCGTACCGTTCCAATGTGGACAGGGCTTTTTCCATCGCTGTGAAGTTGTATTTTACACAGGCTTGCATGATTTCCGCAAGAGCCCCCCTGTCCGGGGCCGTCAGGGTTCCCTCCTTTCCCCTGTCATGGCCTTTCAGCATCGTCGCGATGCCGTCCAGCAGCTTTTCGGCCGCGGAAAGGAAGGTTCCGTTTTTTGCGAGAACAAGCTTCAAATTACCCTCTTTCGCGGCCATCTCCAGTTCCGCCGCAAGCCCTCCAAGCGCGTCGGCGCAGATTCCGCAGCTGCTGCCCCTGACGCCGTGCACGGCAATCGCATAGTCCCGCAGCGACCCGGCCGTCGGGGTTCTCAGGGTATCCAGGACCGGCGGCGTGTGCATGGCATAAGAGCGGAGCACCTCGAGAAACAGCGCGGCGTCGCCGTTGAACTGGCTCGCGATGTTTTCCAGGTTGATCCCCCTGACGCCGGCATCGTCCAGCATTTTTTTCAGGTCCTGCAAGCCGGGCGGAACGACGGGCTCCGAAACGGACGACCCCGCGCGACTTCCCGGTTCCGGGAAAGCCCCCGCGTTCGGCAAGGCGTCCGCCGCGTGAATTTCCGCGCCGGGGCTTTTCACGTCGACGCGTTTTTCTGCAGGGACCCAGCGTTCCATGACTTCATGCAATTTAGAGACGACTATCGGCTTGGAGATAAAATCGTCGAAGCCATTTTCCAGAAACATCTCCTTCATTCCGATGATGGCGTTGGCCGTGAGGGCTATGACGGGAACTTTCTCATACCGCCCGCCCAGCGCGCGTATTGCCCGCACGGTCTCTATTCCATCCATCCCGGGCATCATGTGATCGATGAAGAGCAGGTCGAAATCCTTTCCCTGAGCCTCGCTGACGGCATCCTGGCCGCTCAGGCACACGGTTATCTCCATCCTGTACGGAGACAGAAGCCCCCTTGCAATCGTCAGGTTGGTCGCGATATCGTCCACGACGAGAGCACGAAGGCCGGGCGCCAGAAACATCGTGAGCGACTCGGATTCATTCCCGCGCCCCTCATCGAACGCGTCTATGCCGGACCAGTCGATAACTTTCTGGATTATCGCCGCCGTGAAAACCGAACCCTTCCCATATTCGCTCTCGACCGTTATATCTCCGCCCATCGCCCGGCAGAGGCTGCGCGATATCGAGAGCCCAAGCCCGGTCCCCTCGATATGTCTGTTGCTCGTCTGATCCAGACGGACGAATTCGTCGAAGAGGGTGTCGATATACTCCCGCCTGATCCCGATTCCGCTGTCCTCGACCGTAAAGATCAGCTTTACCTCGTCGTCGGCCAAACGCTCGCTGTGCGCCCTGAATTTTATAAAGCCCCTGTGCGTGTATTTTACGGCGTTCGACAGAAGATTCAGCAGGATTTGACGAATCCTCACCTCGTCGCCCGTCATCCCGCAGGGTATATTCTGGTCGATCTCGACGAACAGCGCGAGCGATTTTTCGCTCAGGCGAACGTTGATGATCGACAGCACGTCGTTGAAGAGCGAGGAGGCGTGATACGGCGATTCGCTTATGAGCAGCTTGCCGGACTCTATCTTTGACAAATCGAGAATGTCGTTGATGATCGACAGCAGATCCGCCCCGGCCTGCCTGACCACGGATATGTATTCCAGAGCCTGGGGTTTGCCGTAATCCCTTTGCGCAAGTTCGCTCATTCCTATGATGGCGTTCATGGGCGTGCGGATTTCGTGAGACATGTTCGCCAGAAACGTCGATTTCGCCACGTTCGCGCGCTCCGCTTCCTCCCGGGCCCGCTCGATGTCCGTCACGTCGTTGAAGAGCAGCAGCATTCCCTCGTGTTCGCCGTCCTCGTTCGTCATGGGGGCAAAATGGATGATGTATTTGCGCAGTTCACCAGCCCGCCCGATATCGAGGCCGGTTTCGTGTATATGCATCATATTGGAGTCAATGGCTTCCTGCAGAAACCCGGTCATGGCGTCAACCCATTCCCGATCCGCGAAACTGTGAAAAACCTCCTCGAGCGTTCTTCCCCTCACCTTCGTGAGGTCGGAGAAATGCGCTTTCTTCAGGAAAACATCCGCGCAGTACGCGATCCTCCCGTTGACATCCAGAAAGAGAATTGGATTGGGGCTGCTTGCCATCAGCAATTTAAAGTACTTATCCCGCTCCCTCTGCGCCAGTGAGCGCGCGAGCTCATGATTGGCCCTGGCGTCCGCTATCGCTCTCTCGTTTTCAACCGCTTTCTGAAGGTGGATAATCTCGCGTCGGTTCTTTTTGTCGCTCTTCGTCAGCTCGGCGATTTGCGCCCTCAACTGTTCCACCTGCGAGAACAGGTCATGAGCCAGCTCAACAAGCTCGTCCTTTTCCATCGATTCAGGAGCCCGTAATCGTTCAGACTCCATGTGTCCGGCTTTGTCCAGACAGGCGCTCAGGGCCGAACAGGCCCCGCTCCCCTGATCCCGGACGCTTTCAGGAGTCTTTTCCCCGTCCAGCAAGACCCGACATCTCCCGTTATCCCGCCGTCAAAACACGCAGGCGGAAAATGTATAGTTATGATAATGATTGTGGTATTTGCCGTCCGCACCCCGCATCGGGCATACTTCTCCGCCGGAATATCCCATCATATAAGGGATTTTGCCGGCAACAGCCTCCAAAATCAGCTGCATCTCCTCTTCGTGCCGCGGCGCCAGCATGATGTACCGCGTGACGCACGGGAGCAGGAGCATCCCGTTTTTTTTCCCGTAAGCCATCGCGAGCTCCATGCTCTCGCGCGCCGTTTCGATGACGCCGTCGCGATCGATCCGGCCGAGGACAAGCACCGAATCCTGCGGCGTTTCTCCGCCGCACAGGGCCGAGCCGTCGTCGCGTATGTAGTATATTCCAACCGCAACCGGCTTCGCGCCGTCGCCGTAACTGATCATCAGCGGGACCGTTGTGGAGTCCCTGATGTTGCGAACGACAAACCCGACGCTCTCGAGGTACTTGTCGAACCTCATGCCGTTGACTTTCTTTATGACGCAGCCCTCCGATTCCGTGATGATGGCGCTGCTGTCGCGTATATTCCTCCCGGGGATGGAGGTTACGATGAACTCCGGTTCGATGGGACCGTGAATCAGCAGCATGGCAAGAACCGTCCTGTCGACGCCCGCACTCCAGAGAGTCCTGCAATGCTCGTAAGTCATGTCCATGCCGCTCGCCACGCTGCCCCAGATCGGGACGTCCCCGCAGGTTCCGTTGAAACTCTTCATGATGTCCGCGCCGCTTATCTCTTCCGAGAACGGAAAGAAGGAGATGATAAACGACGGCGTCCCGGGCAGTTTCTCGCGCGCGCGCCGATACGCCGCCCTGATTTCACCGTCGTAATTATCGACGGAAAGCGGAGGCGTCACCGAGGCCTCGAACGAGACGACGTCGCTCGTCAAAACCGCCAGGCAGAGCCTGTACATGCCGGAATCGCCTCCGGACGCGCTGGCTATGGTGGTCATGCCGATAACGTCGAAAGGGAGGCGCTCGCAGAGGGCGCCGACAACCCCCGTTTCGATGAATTCATAACAACTGAACAGGATGCCGGCCGAACTCCTGCCCAATCCGTCCAGATCGAGCTGTCCAAGTATCTCGCCGAGCGCGTCGTCAATGTCGTCGATTTCCGTGGTACTCGCAGTTTGCATTTTAATCACCGGCAAACCCCCTCCTCAAATTTTTTACGCGACGCGAGCGTCAGGCACAAGTAATCCTGCGGAAATAATACCACGTTTTGCAGTTTCATCCGGACAGAGGGCAAATATTTTTTACCAAACCAAATGTTCTTTACCTTTCTAAAATTTTACCCTTTTGTAGGCTCAAACGCTACCGTCAGTCCAGTGACTTTTAAGCGGAAAACCTTTCTGGTTTGGGCCTCTCTCGACCAGCAGTGAAAAGTAGTATATACTGCGACAAAGAATGTTTACGCGTATTTTACGAGTCTTTAATATGAATGTTTGATATGAATATTTGATATGAATATTTGAACGGAGTGACGGGAATTTGGCAGAGGTCAGGGCGGTATTGTTCGATATGGACGGGTTGATGTTCGACACCGAGGCGCTCAACATGAGGGGCTGGATCGAGGCGGGGAAGCTGCACGGGTTCGAGATCACGGAGGCGCACGTCAGGAAGCACATCGGCGCCAACGTGACGACCACGAAAGCGCTGATGCTCGAACAGTTTGGGGAGGTGTTCGACTTCGACCGCATCCGGAAGGACCGCATCGCGTGGGTCTTCGCGTACATCGAGAAAAACGGGACGCCCGTGAAGAGCGGCCTGCGGGAGCTCCTGGCCTTTCTGCGGGAAAAGGGGCTGAAGACGGCGCTCGCCTCGTCCACCGAGGAGCGCATCGTGCGCGTTTATCTGGAGCACGCGCATCTGGAGCACAGGTTCGACGTCGTCGTCTGCGGCGACATGGCGAAGGAGGGGAAGCCCGCGCCGGACATCTTCCTTCTGGCGCGCTCGAAGCTGGACGTTCCGGCCGGGGCGTGCCTCGTGCTGGAGGATTCGTACAACGGCATTCTGGCGGCGCACCGCGCGGGAATCCGCTCCGTGATGATCCCGGACCTTCTGCCCCCCACCCCGGAGATGGAAAAGCTCTTCTTTCGAAAGCTCGACGCCCTTCACGACGTGATCCCCCTGATAGAGAGCTTGCGTGAATCAGGAGAATTGCAGTCAGGAGAACTGCCGTGAACGGGCCGCGTTTCGTATCGAAGCCGATTCGACGGGATGCAGCGCGGGATAAGCCTGAGAGAGCGACGGCATGACCCGAGGGAGAACCGGGCGTCGATTTCGTTTTACGGACCTTTTCGCGGGCATCGGCGGAATGCGCCTGGCCTTCGAAGAACAGGGCGGCCAGTGCGTATTTTCCAGCGAGTGGGACCGATATTGCCAAAAGACGTATTTCGAGAACTTCGGGACCGTCCCCCGCGGGGACATAACGCAAATCGACGAAAACGAACTGCCCGATCACGACGTTCTCGTCGCGGGCTTTCCCTGCCAGCCTTTTTCGATCGCCGGCGTCTCCAAAAAAAACAGTCTCGGCAGGGTACACGGTTTCCTCGACGCGGCGCAGGGGACGCTTTTTTTCGACGTGGTCCGCATCCTGAACAAAAAACGTCCCCGGGCCTTTCTTCTGGAAAACGTGAAAAACCTGAGAAGCCACGACGGGGGACGAACCTGGAACGTCATCACGGGCGCTCTGGACGAACTCGACTACACGGTGTTTTCGGAGGTCCTGGACGGCCGGATTTTTGTCCCTCAGCACCGGGAAAGGGTCTTTATCGCTGGGTTCGACCGCGAACGATACGGGCCGGACGTCCCCTTCGACTTCGAAATGGTTCCCCCCCTGACCCCTCCTAAATTAAGCGACATTCTCAGCGAGGACGTGGACGAAAAATACACGCTCTCGGACAGGCTCTGGGGATACCTCCAGGCATACGCCCTGAAACATCGAAGCCGGGGAAACGGCTTCGGCTACGGTCTGGCGGACCCCGACGGGATTGCCCGAACGCTCAGCGCACGATACTACAAGGACGGCTCCGAGATACTGATTCCGCGCGCAGGCGGCAACCCGCGCAGACTCACCCCCCGCGAGTGCGCCCGGCTCCAGGGATACCGAGACTCGTTCAAAATACCCGTGTCCGATACGCAGGCGTACAAACAGTTCGGCAACTCCGTCGTCGTCCCGCTGGTGAGCGCGATCGCGAAAAAACTCGTCGCCTGTTCGGGCCTGAATCAAGGCCGTTAAGCGGCCACGTTTGTCAGTTACGTATTAAGATAAGAACCGCGGGGCTCTGCCCCCCGGCAAAAACCCCGCAGGGGACTTAGTCCCCTGACCCCGTTAATTTTTCGGTGAAGGTGACCTCGAACTTTTTGACGAACCGGTCGGGATGGTAGGACATCTTGGCGTCGCGAAGGCCGGGGCTGCCCATATCCTCCTCGCGGTTGACCCACTGGTATGCCTGTCCCTGACGCTCCAGAAACAGGCGGTTCAGGGCCTGGTAGACGCCGGCGTGCTCGCTGTCGGCCTTTTCGAACCGAATGTCGATCGTATCGGGGGCCAGCTCCTCCGCGATCGTGTAGGCGACGGCGCGTCCATCCACCCGCAGGATCGCGCCCGTCAGGGGAAGCTCGTTCCAGGTCTCCAGGGCCCGGCGAATCGCCTGGTCCTCCGCGCAGAGCAGCGGGTTTTCTCCGCAGTTGCGGCGGGCGCACCACTCGGTCTGGAACGCCAGAAGCTCGGGAAAGTCCTGCGGCAGCAGGGGAACGTACTCCCAGCGATAATGGTCGACGAAGGACCGGACGTGGGTGCGTTTATGATCGTATTTTCGACCCTTCAGGGTCCTCAGCGCCTCCGCGATGTGGACGTACTCCCACTCGTCCCGCAGTTCCTCCAGGCGAAGCCGCCTCTTCAGTTTTTCGGGGAACCGATCGACGAGGGACTCGGGAACGTCGAGGAGAGCTCCTCCGGGACCCACGCATTGCTCGAAGGCGTCCTCCCAGTCGACGGCGTCCCAGTTGCCGACCGGCGCGAGCAGCCCCTCCCGATGTCCGTGGCTGCGTATCCAGCAAAGGCCGGAGGACCAGGCCAGCTCGATGGGCTCGGATTCATTCCATCCCCAGAGAGCAAAGAAAGAGTACTCTGAGCATTTCTCCGGAGTTTCAGCGTAAAAAGCGAAATAGCGCTCCCGATCGGCGAGAGTCAGTGGAGCGAAAGACAACATTCTTCAGCTTTCATCCTTCCTGTGCTTCCCGTTGCGTTCTACGAAACCGTCCCCCTGTGTCCAGCGAACGTAAGAACACGTCCCCTTATGAGTTTGAACGGGCACAACCCGATTATACACCGGTTCTCCGCAACAAAAAAGCGGCACCGCGAAGGGCCGCCTTCAGTATCCGTTCAAGCCTCATACACCCGATCGGGGGCTCCAGGCCCGTACCCTTCCCATTTAAAAATCTGAGGAAGGGGCAGACTCCGAAGCCCCGGGCCGAGCGAGCGTGGGAACACGTTCCCCTTTTAAACGTCAGGACCGTCAGAACCTACTTTTTCTTCGTGCCGGGTTTTTTCGACTTGAGAACCTTTTCCTTCAGATCTTTACCCGGGCGGAACACGGGAACCTTCTTCGCGGGGATTTTCACGATCTTCGACGGGTCCTGAGGATTGCGGCCCTCTCGCGCGGCGCGATCCTTCACCTCAAAAACGCCAAAACCGACGAACGTGCACTTCTCGCCTTTCGCCAGAGCCCCCTCGATAGAGCCAAAAACTGCCTCCACAACAGGGGTTACATCTTTTTTCTTCATTGTCAGGCTCTCGGCGATTCCATCAATAAGTTCAGCCTTCGTCACAATTCACACCTCCAAATAAAGATTTTTCCTGCATTCTATCAGGCCTTATAAAATATGCAAGTACCTTTCAGGTTATTGGCAAAGATTTTAACTGCACAAACATAAAATAATCACCAGGCATCATGCCCCTTAATCATTAAGACCCATAAACACTGCCTTTTTACCTGATAAAGAATATAACGGCGCACATGCTCCGCTCCGTTCAGGGAATCTGGCCCGCGAGTCCGGGCAGCAGCAGGGCGATGGGCTCCAGATACGTGATCAGCAGCAGGGCGATCACGTTGGCCACGATAAAGGGAAACGCGGACCTGGAGAGCCGTTCAAGGCTCAGTTTTTCGCCCTCGCGCTGGCTGATGCCGCAGGCGACGAAAAGGTTGACCCCCAGAGGCGGCGTGCTCATGCCGATGGCGAGGTTGACGATCATGATGATGCCGAAGTGCACGAAATTGACGCCCAGCACGCCGACGATGGGCAGCAGGACGGGCGCCAGAATGATTAGCGCGGCGTTGGTCTCCATCACGCAGCCGGTGAGCAGCAGGAGAACGTTGATCAGCAGCAGGACAAAAAACCTGCTGTTGGTGAGGGAGAGGACGGACTTTGCGATGGCGTCGGGGATGCGCGCGCTGGTCATGAGCCATCCGAACACCTGCGCCGTGCAGACGATCAGCATGATCATGGCGGTGGTCGTCGCCGCGTCCACCAGAATCACGTAAATCGTGGAGACGTTCAGCTCCCGGTACACGAACAGCCCGATGAAAAGGCCGTAGACCACGGCGATGCCCGCGGCCTCGGTGGGGGTGAAAATGCTGCCGTAGATGCCGCCCAGAATGATGACCGGCATCAGCAGCGCCCAGATGGACTCCACCAGAGCTTTCCACAGCGCCCGCAGGGAGAATTTTTCCCCGCTGCTGCCGTAGCCCTTTTGCCTCGCGATCCACCAGGCGGTGACCATCAGGCTCAACCCCACAACAATCCCCGGTCCGAAGCCCGAGGTAAACAGGGTTTTTACCGAGACGCCCGCCACGGTGGCGTAGGTGACCATGGGGATGCTTGGCGGGATGATGATGCCGATGGCGCCCGCCACCGACATGACCGCCGAGGCGAAGCCCCTGTCGTACCCGGCCTTCACCATGTAGGGAATCATGATCCCGCCGATGGCCGCCACGGTGGCGGGGCCGGAGCCGGAGATGGCGGCGAAAAACATGCAGGTGAGAATCCCCACGAGGGCAAGCCCGCCGGTGAAGCCGCCCACCAGCTTATTGGCCAGGTTGATGAGGCGACGGGATATCCCGCCGGAATCCATCAGCGAGCCGGCGATCATGAAGAGGGGGATGGCCAGCAGGGGAAAGGAGTCCGCCGCCGCCACGAACATCCGCTGCGGAACTACCATCAGCGTCAGGTTGCTGCCGAACCACAGGGCCGTCATGGACGAAACCCCCAGCACTATGGCGATGGGCGCGCCCATCAGCGCCAGAATCAGAAAGCTCACGCCCAGGTACACGCCCATCCGTCAGTCCTCCAGTCCGGTAACCACATAATCCCGCCTGAATTCCTTCACGGCCCGGACGATCACCTGGACGTACCGGACGACCATCAGCAGCGCGCCCGCCGGCAGGGCCGCGTAGGCCGTCCACATGGGAACGCGCATGGCCGGGGTGACCTGATGATTGATGAATTGAACCCGAATGATGAACAGGGCGAAGACGCCGACGATCACGCAAAAGAAGACGCAGATCAGCAGAACCACGATGTGGAGCACCTTTCTCGCCCACAGGGGAAGGAGCAGCGTAAAGGCCTCCACCCCCACGTGAACGGCTTTTTTGATCCCCTGCGCGGCGCCGATCATGGTGATCCACACCAGCAGGTAGCGGGTGAGTTCCTCCGACCAGGGCAGAGATTGCCCCCGTTGCCGGAAAATCACCTGAATGAACACGACGAAGGTAATAGCAGCCATAAACGCCGCCAGCAGGTAGCGTTCCAGGTTGTTCAGCACGTGCAGGAGACGAGTCATTTCTTGAAATCCCGGACCCTCCGGATCAGTTCCGCCGGAATTTTGCCCGGGCCGGTTCCGGTGTACTGCTCGTAAACGGGCTGAACCGCCTTTATGAAGGGCTCCTTGTCCACCGTATTGATCTCCATGCCCTTTGTCTTCAGGTCGGAAATCAGGTGAGCGTTCATCTCGTCCAGCAACTGGCGCTCGTATGTACGGCTCTCCAGCAGGCATTCCTTTATGGCCGCCTGCAGGTCGGCGCTCAGGGAGTCGTAGAAGAGCCTGCTCATCAGCACCGGGGCGGGGGCGTAGAAATGTTCCGTCAGGGAGAGGTACTTCTGCACCTCGTAGAACTTCGAGGTATCGATGATGGCCAGAGGGTTCTCCTGCCCGTCGATGGTCTTCTGCTGGAGGGCGGTGAACAGCTCTCCAAAGGCCATGGGCGTGGGGTCGGCCTTCATGACGCGGAAGCTGTCCATGTGTATGGGGTTCTCCATGGTGCGAATCTTGATCCCGTTCAGGTCCTCCGGGGTCAGGATGGGCTTTCTCGAGTTGGTGATGCTGCGGAACCCGTTTTCGAAGAAACACAGACCCATGATGCCCTGAGTGCTCAGCCCGTCCAGCATGTTCTGTCCGATGTCGCTGTCCACGCAGGCCCGGGCGACCTCCACGTCGGAAAAGATGAAGGGCATGTCGAACACCAGGAAGTCCGAGGTGAAGCCGGACAGGGGCGCGGTGGAGATCAGCGTCATCTCCAGCGTGCCGAGCTGAAGGCCCTCCACCATATCCCGCTCGTTGCCCAGCTGAGAGCTGTGGAACACCTCCACCTTTATCCTGCCGCCGGTTTTTTCCGCGACCAGATCCCTGAAATGCTCCAGCCCCAGGTTGTAGGGGTGGCTGGGCGCCAGCGTGGTGCCGACGCGGATGGAGTAAATTTCGGGCTCGGCCGCAAACGATGCTCCAACGCCTCCGACAGAGAGCGACAGGGCCAACAGAACGCTCAGGACCGCAAAAATCAACCTTCGTTTCATTACAGTTCCCTCCTGTTTTCAATTACCTCAATTTTTAATGCACAAGCGCGGAGATACGACAGCGAATATTGGGTATTTCGGAAAGTATCACCATTCCGTTCAATGGTCAAGGCCCTTTGTAAAAATAAGGCCCTTTGATAAGAATAAGAATTTGGAAAAATTGCAAAAGTCGTGAGTCCGATTCCATCGGTCTGCGTTTCTGGTATATAATCAATTACACCAATAACAGCATCAAGTGAACGCAGTTTCCGTTTTCCGTGCTTCCGGCCAGGTTTCGGAGGAGGTGAGGTTTTATTGAATGCCGGGCACATTCCTCAGTTTGTGCAGGGTCCGTTTTGTGCGGTTCGTCTTTAATTTGGAACGTCCTGTTTGCTTTTCAGACAACAAATCGAAAAGAGGAGGCTGTAAACATGAAGAAGCGAAGGTTACTGGCGTCGGTGGTTCTGGCGGTATGCGCACTTTGCGTGATGAGCGGCGCCGCGGCGGCGGCGTGGAGGGTCAACGTCGCCACGGCGACGACGGGGGGCGCGTATTACCCCATCGGCAACGCCATGGCGCAGATCTGGAGCACGAAACTGGACGGGCAGGTGCGCGCCTCGGCGCAGTCCACGGCGGGGACGCCGCAGAATATCGAGCTGATGATGAACGACGAGGTTCAGGTCGCCATCGGACAAAACGGCATCTGCTACTACGGCTACTACGCCACCGACATCTATCAGGGCAAGCCCGGGTTCCCCTACACGGCGATGCGCGGGATGTTCACGCTTTACCCCAACGTCATGCAGTGGGTCGTCAGGAAAAACTCCGGGATCAAAAGCGTGGCCGACCTGAAGGGCAAACATATCGTCCCCGGGCAGGTCGCGAGCGCGACCGAGATCAACAGCCGCGAGATGCTCGCCGCCTACGGCCTCAACTACCTGAGAGATCAGGGCGAGGTCACGGTCACGGCCGAGTACCTGGGCTACAACGAGGCCGCCGACCAGATGAAGAACGAGCAGATCGACGCCACCCACATCGCGGGCGGCGTGCCGACGGCGGCCGTCATCGACATGCTCTCGTCCGACGCCGGCGAGCTCCTCTCCATGGACGACGACAAAATCAAAATCATCTGCGACAAGTACCCCTGGTACTTCCCCTTCACCATCCCGGCGGGCACCTATCCCAAACAGGACAAAGACGTCCGGACGATCGCCCTCTCCAACATCCTCTTCACCGACGCGAAACAGCCGGATGACCTCATCTACCTGCTGACCAAAGCGACGTATGAATTCCACTCCGACATGGTCCTCGGACACAGCGCCACCGAGTACACCGTCATCGAAAATGCCTTCAACGGCATGACGATTCCGCTCCATGCCGGCTCCATCAGGTACTTCGAGGAGAAGGGCGTCACCGTCCCCGACAACCTGAAAATCAAATAGCGACATAATGTATCCGTTCAAAACCTGTGCATACACTTTTGCCCGGACAGCCATTCAGGGCTACACCGGGGGTTTCAGGGGGGCCAGCGAAGCCCAGGGCTGAGCGGGCGAGGGGACACGTCCCCCTGCCCCCCGGAGTTTGAACGGGAGAATTTCGTGTGGGGCAATCCAGGCCCCTCTGATCCAGTTTCTTACAGGTCTGGATTGCCTTTTTAACGGACCGCGGGGCTCCGCCCCACACCCCGCAGGGGACTTGTCCCCTGACCCCGTTAATTTTTTCGGTTCCTGTTATTTCTTTTTAGAGTATGTAATTTTTAAATATGCATAAACCAATTTTTAATTTCAACAAATCATACGTGTCCTTATCACGTCGATAAAACCATAGTGGAGGCCAAAATTATGCCTAACGACACACCCCTCGCGCAGGGCTCGAGGGAGGAAATTTCGCAGGCCAAAGCCGAAGAGGTGCTCGAGAAGATCGACAGGGAGTCGAGCTTCCGTAAACACGCCGGCAAGTGGGCGCTGCTCGTCTCGGTCATCACGATCCTCATGTCCCTGTACCATATCGTGACATCCTCGGGCGTGTGGGTGCAGCCCGCGATGCAGCACCGCAGCGTGCACCTCGCGTTTCTGATGGCTCTGACCTTTCTGCTCTATCCCGCGTTCGGAAAGAAACAAAAGGGTTCCGCCCCGTCCATCTGCGACATCATCTGGCTCGTGCTCGCCGTGGTTTCCAGTATTTACCTGCTCTTTTACTTCGACGAGTTCAGCATCAGGGGAACGGCAATCACGAGGGACTACGTCATGGGCGGGATCGTGACGATCTGCGTCCTCGAGGCGACGCGGCGCTCCGTCGGGAAGGAGCTGATGATCCTCTCCCTCGTCTTTCTGGCCTACGGGTTCCTGGGACAGCACATTCCGGGGATACTGGGTCACACGGGCTTCTCGCTCCGCAGGATCATCTATCAGACGTACCTCTCGTCCGAGGGAATTTTCGGCGTCGCGCTCGGCGTGTCCGCGACCTACATCTTTCTCTTTATACTCTTCGGCGCGTTCCTGGCCGAGACGGGCATGGGCGGATTCATCAAGGACTTCGCCATGTGCCTCGCCGGGCGCACCATCGGCGGCGAGGCGAAGGTCGCGATCGTCACCTGCGGGCTGATGGGAATGATCAACGGCAGCGCCGTCGGCAACGTGGCGGCGACCGGAACGTTCACCATCCCCCTGATGCGGGGCGCGGGCTTCAAACCCGTGTTCTCCGCCGCGCTCGTCGCCGCGGCGGGAACGGGCGGGATGATCATGCCGCCCGTCATGGGCGCGGCCTCGTTCATCATGGCCGAGTACCTGCGTATGCACTACTCCAAAATCATGCTGGCCGCGGCCATCCCCGCGATCCTCTACTATATCTCCCAGTACGCCTACGTCCACATCGAGGCGCGAAAACTCGGGATGCGGCGACTTCCCCCCGGGCAAATCACACCCCTGTACGTGGTCATGAAGCGTCAGGGATACATGATCATTCCGGTCGTCGTCATCGTCTACCTGCTGCTCAAGGGACGCACGCCCCTCTACGCGGCGTTTTACGGGATCGCGAGCTCCGTGCTCGTCACGTCGCTGGAGAGCCTCCTGCACGGCACGTTTCCCGCGATGCTGAAGTCGTACCTGCGGGCCCTCGAACAGGGCGCGAGGCAGAGCGTCGGCGTCGGCGTGGCCTGCGCCGTGGTCGGCATCATCAACGGGATCACCAACATGAGCGGGCTCGGCCTCACGCTCGGCAACAGCATCGTCTCCCTGGCGCAGGGAAGCGTCTTCTTCACCGCGTTTCTCACGATGATCGTCTCGATCATCCTCGGCATGGGCCTGCCGACGACGGCCTGCTACATCATCACGGCCACGATAGCGGCCCCGCCGCTCCTGAAAATGGGGGTCAACCCCCTGGCGGCGCACATGTTCGTCTACTACTTCGCCTGCCTGTCCAACCTGACGCCCCCCGTCGCCATAGCGTCCTACGGGGCGGCCGGCCTCTCGGGACAGAACCCGTCCGAGGTGGGCTGGGCCGGCTTCCGCATAGCGCTCGCCGGGTTCGTCATTCCGTTCACCTTCATCTACGCTCCGGCGCTGCTCTTCGTGGACAGCACGCTGCCGCAGGTCGCCGTGGCGACCCTGACGGCCCTTATCGGCGTCGTCGCCGCCGCCGTGGCGATGCAGAGCTATCTGTTCCGTCCCCTCTCCATGTTCCTCAGAATCCTGCTTTTTGTCGGTGCCTGCCTGCTGATCTTCCCCGGGACCGAGAGCGATCTCGCCGGGCTGGCGATCATCCTGGGGATCGCCGCGTACCAGAAATTCGCCCCCGCCCCCAAAAGCAGGGCCACGAAATAGGAAGGTCAGGAAAGATCATGGAGACCATACTCAAATCTGGCAGAAAAGAGGTCCGGGTTTCGCTTCCCGACCGCAACGTTCTGGGGGTCCTGGAGCCCGCCGCGACGCTGCCTCCGCTGGAGAACCTGGAGGAGGCGGTCAGGGGCGTCCTCTCGTCCCCCACCGCCGGCCCCTCTCTCGCGGAGCTGGTCCGCGAAAAAAAGCCGCGAACCGCGGCGATCATCGTGAACGACATGACGCGCTCGACGCCGACGGACAAAATTCTGCCCCCCCT
>JAISSA010000281.1 GCA_031273365.1 Synergistaceae bacterium | reverse complement strand
AACTGAATTTTCATATTGCCTCTGCCTCCTATGCTTTCCCAAGCGCCGCGCGAACGGCCGCAAGATAATCCACGCCATCGACTTTATAAATGTAGTTCAACTTGTCGACCTCGATGCGCTCTTTGCCGTTGATTTCAAGTTTCAAATACAGGACCTCAAACTCGGTCTGCGTGTCCGTCATTCCTGCGACGACCAGTTTTCCGATGGTTGATGTTTTCGGGATCACTTTGACGAACAGCACAATCGAATTCACGATGTACTCCCCGAGCCCGGCATCATAGTCCTGATGCGCAGAGTACAGATACAGTTCGTGTGTTTTGTGGGGCGAGAGTCTCACAAAGGAATCCGTAGTGTTGCGCCACGTCAGTGACAGCGTCATTGAACCAAAATGCCCGAGCGTCACGGAGTCGAATTCACCGGCGACGCCCGCGCCCTTCACCGTTTCGGTCATGGCCTCGAGCTTTGGCAGTTCTCCTTCGGCGGCTCCCAACAGGTCCTCGCCCTCATAGTAGACGGCAAAGTTTATAGCCTTTTCCGGAATAGGATTGATCATATGTTACACCTCCCTTAACCTTTGAATAGCGTGTTCAGGTAACTCGGGTCGAATTCCAGCCTTCCGACGATCTGCTCGGCGGGAGGCGGGGGCGTGACGTAGATGTGGAAGCACAGGATGCCGTCCATGAGGTCCGTCAGAGCGTTCTCGGACTCCAAAAACTCCACACGGCCGCCGAGGATGAATTCGCGCGCGGCAAGGCCGTTCAGGCGGACGTTGTAGCTGCTCACAATCGTCCATATCAGTCGCTTCGATATCGGCTTGTCCGCTTTTTGCCAGAAGGTCAGGATAAACTCATTGCCGATCCAGTCCAACATACGGCGAGTGGGGATAAACGCGTCCTTCGGGTCCGTCACCGCCGGGTAGGCCCCGGTGCGATTGCCCCACGCTCGCCATCCGCCAATCCAGTTCAGGGGCGTGACGATGCCCTGCCCGTTCAGGTAATTGGCCTGCTCGGGCCCCAGCGCGATTTCTCTCCCCAAAGCGTTGACGCAGGCGTCCATTTGCAGCGCCTTGTTCGAGGGGCTTTCGTAGGGAATATCCTGATTACCGGCATCCGTTTTATTCATCAGGCCAATGAGCTGAGTGGACAGATGGAACACATCGTCGGCAAGCCTGACCTTCGGCCAGCAGACGATTTAACGCTCCGCCATGTAGTTGTTTTGGTTCTTCCACTCCGGCGCCTCCGTGTAACGGTCGGCGCCGGAGCCGTCGCTGGGAATATCCACGACGGACTGTCCCGTGAAATGCCCGTTGATGTTGTCCATCTTCGCTCTCATGACGGCGGCGACCGCTGGGTTCTGGGACCATTTCGGCGACGCGAGCAGGCCGGGGACGAGGCGAAACTTCGGAAAAACGCTGTTGACCAGCTCCAGCCCCTCATATTCTCCTGTCGCCGTGTTCACGCCGCCAATGATGTCGTACTCGTCAACGGCGTCGGGATTCAGTCGCGTAAAACCGACGGTGACGCTGAACGCGCTCGCGAGAGTTCCGCCGGGCAGCAGCGTCAGGATCGTGCTGCCGTCTTTGTCGTAGCCCAGCGAATAGTCCATCCCCGCCACCGGAGAAGACCCGTCAAAAATCACGGTGTCCAACAGCACATCCTGACCCAAATTTACAGCCTTATCCGTTACGACATAAGCCGTGGCCGCGACCATTTCTTTATGAACCGCCGGGTCAAGCACGTTAATCAGCACACAGGGGGAGACAGCGTAGAGTGCAAACTGCGAATAAATGAACTCACAGAGAGTATATTTCCCCCAGTCGCGACTGAACCCGAACAGAGCGACAGCCTCGGCATAACTGGATATAAGCTGAGGCTTATTGACGTTCTGCAATGCTTCCGGATCGCTTCCCAGATGAATGGGCGCGATCCCGACGATAACGGGAAGCCCTGCCTCAGTATGCACCGGCGAGACGCGCGACGTTTCGACTTCGTATTTATAAACTCCGTGCTGAAATACCAATTTACTTCACCCCTTTCGCCAGTTTTTTGGAAACGATATAAAAAAGCCGGGCCTCGTTCGTGCCCGACTCCTCGATCTTTCGCCGCGTCGCCTCCAACCCCTCGACAGGAACAAAAAGCTCTCTTATTTCCGGGACTATTTTAAATAATCCGGCGCAATGGGGAGGGAGGCCTCCTTTAAATATCTGAAAACGCTGTAGAATCCCGCCGGGGACGTTCGGCCCGACGTAAGCCAGACGCGGGGGCTTTGATTGAACCTGCGCCGTTTTCGTGGATTCCGTTTGAGTTCCAAAGACCGTCTCCTCCGGATAGGCTTCCACAAGGTCCGTATCGTTCGATTTTTTTGCCATAATGCAACCTCACTTTCGTATGATTACGTAATTTACGCATTATAATTATGTAAATTACGTAATATAATATTGAGTACAGAGGAGGAAAGAGGAATGAAGCGCAGGGATCTGGTCAGGAAGCTGGAAGCGGCAGGATACCAGGAGGACCGTAACGATGGAGGACACTCCATCTACGAAAAAAAAGACAGCCGCCCGGTTCAAGTCCCAAATCATCGAGAAATAAACGAAAACACGGCAAAAGCGATCCTGAAGGCAGCGGGGCTGTAGCTTCGCACATTGTCTGCGCAATAAGGAGGCTGAATCATGGAGTATATTTACCCGGCGAGGTTTCACGCAAATGATGACGGCAGCTACACGGTGACGTATCCCGATCTGCCCGGCTGCGTGAGCGAAGGAAAGACCCTTGGAGATGCCCTGCGTATGGCACAATTAGCACTGAATCAATGGATGGAGTATCTGCAGGACAAAAAACAGGAGATCCCCGACGCTTCGGCTCCTGGGGATGTGGCGACGGAGGACGGGGAATTCGTCAATCTTGTACGCGCTGAAACGAAGGACGGGCGTGCGGTCAGGCGAACGGTCAGCATCCCGAAATGGATGGACGACAGGGTAACCGAGTCAGGCCTGAGCCTGTCCCGTATTTTACAGGATGCGCTGAACGAAAAGCTTCCCTCCGCCTAAATCCGGCCATAGATATTTCCCGCCACCGGCCGCCCGGTTTCCCATACCGTTTCAAGGCACCCGAAAAACACCGGCCAGGGCTGATCTTCGAAGAGATACCACTTGAACGGCATCTCCAGCCTGTATTTCCGCGCCAGATACCGCGTTGTCAGAAGTTCCAGTCGAATTCTTTCCATGATGTTCAAAACATCGCGGTATCCCTGGTAGTCCGGCGCGTCGTCGTAAGTGCCGATCAGGATGCGGACGCCGATCCGCGTGGCGTCCGGGGCGTTTTCTTCCTTGTCCGTGCCTTCATCGACTTTCACGATGAGACAGGGGAAATTCGCCTCAAAATCCTCCGGGCCGTAGACGCCATCGG
>JAISSA010000261.1 GCA_031273365.1 Synergistaceae bacterium | reverse complement strand
CAGGATTCTTTCAGCTTCCGGGCCTCCTCCGTCTTATGCACCTCGGGCGGGACCTCCGTTTTACGGGCTCTGACGTTGTACATCTGCAGGGAAGTCATGACGCGCTCCTTACATGTTGACGAGCTGACCGTGAAGGGCGCCCGCTTCGTTGATGGCCTGTAAAATCTCGATAATGTCGCGCGGCGATGCGCCAATGGCGTTGATAACCCGCACCAGATCCCGCACCGTCGTCGTCGCCGGCATGGCGATCATGCTGGCGCCCTCTTCGTCAGCCGTGATGTCCGTCCGGTCCTCTATCGCCGTCTGACCGCCGCCCAGGGGGTTGGGCTGCACGACGTTGGGGCTCTCCGCCACGGAGACGGTCAGGCCCCCGTGCGCCACGGCAACCGAGCTGATTTTGACGTCTCCGCCCATAACCACGGTTCCGGTCCGCTCGTTTACCGCCACGCGCGCAATGTTGTCGGGCTGAATCTCCAGTTTTTCCATTTTCGCCAGAAAGGCCGTCGGCGCCCCGACGTACTGCCCGGGCAGATCGACAACGATGCGCCCCGCGTCGGAAGGCCGGGCGACGGCGCCAAAAACCGAGTTGATCGCGTCCGATATCCTCTGGGCCGTCGTAAAATCAGGATTGCGCAGCAGAAGCGCCATTTGCCCGCCTCCGGTATAATCCGCGGGAACGTCGCGCTCCACGATGGCCCCCCTGGGAATACGCCCCGCCGTGGGGACGTTTTTGGTCGTCGTCGCGGCCGCTCCCGAAGCGGTGTAGCCACCCACAAGAACGGGGCCCTGGGCCACGGCGTAAACGTTGCCGTCCGCCGCTCTGAGCGGAGCCTGAAGCAGCGTGCCGCCCTGAAGGCTCTTGGCGTCGCCCATCGTGCTGACGTTCAGGTCGATCGTCTGACCGGGGCGCACGTAGGGCGGCAGGTCCGCCGTCAGGGAGACCACAGCGACGTTTTTACTGCGGATCGACTTTTCGTCGACCGTCACGCCGTACTGCTGCAACACGTTCTTCATCATCTGCATCGCCATCGGAGATTTGTCGCCCGTCCCCGCGAGGCCCATGACAATTCCAATGCCGGAAAGCTGGTTCGAACGCGCCCCTTCGACCTCGACGACGTCCTTGATGCGAACGTTGGGATGCACCCTGTTGAAGTCCATATCCCGAAGGTTCACCGAGGCCTCGGCGACCGCAGGCAGGAGTGCCGGGACGCACAGAAAAACCAAAACACAGAGCTTCACGCCAATAATCTTCACTGTGGACATAACTCAACAACCTCCGTCTAAAAAACGGCCTGCAAAACCTGAGTGATCAGGCCGGGTTTCTGCGTCCGGCTCAACGCGCCTTTTCCCTTGATCGCCAGTTCGGCGTTCGCGATCAGGTTACTTCGAATCTGGTTGCTGCCGCTGACGTCCTGAGGGCGGATGACGCCCACCAGCTGCAACTGCAGCGTCTCCTCCACGGTCCGCACGTCTCGGGTCCCCTCGATGATGAGGTTCCCGTTGGGCAGAACCTCCGTCACCACACAGGAAATCGTCGTCCTTCCATAGTGGTTGCGTTTGATCGAGCTGTCTCCCTTCGCGTCGTTCTTCGAGGTCAACCCCAACTGCCGGACAAAACTCAAAATGCCCGTCCCGTCGCTGACGGAGTTGCTCGCGGACTTTTTCAGATCGCTCGTGGCCTTATCTTCGGTGTCCGTCTTCTCATCGACGAGAACCGTGACGATATCCCCCACTCTTCCCGGCCGCTGGTCCGCGATCCAGTTGTTCGTGTCGTTCCACAGCGAGGCCGCCTCACTTCGAGCCATTGGGCAGAAAAGCCACAGGAAGCACAGAAAAACTGCCCCGTTCGCCTTCTTTAATTTACTCATACAATGCCATAACTTACCCATAGAATGCCATAACTGACTCACGCAATACCATAATTTGCTCACGGCACCTTCACCTCCACCGTATCCTTACCCACGACGATCGCCGATAAGACAGCCCTGCTCGCAAGGTTGCGCACCTTTATCGTCTCGCCCATGGCTCCGTTTTCAAGGGCCTCGCCCTTCGCTCTGACCGTCAGGCTGCCATCTTTCACCACGATGACGACACTTTTTCCCCTTTCTATTATCGGCACGCCGGCGATCAGGTTGAGCGGAACGGGCTCACCCTGAGAAAGGGCCTTCCGCAGTGACCTCCCGAGAACCTCGTCGAGGCGCGAGGCGTACAACCCCGGCCTGCTGACGCGAATTCTGCGAACAACGAAATCCGTTTCTCTCAGAGGTTCATCCTTTTTGACGGACCGTGCCAGAACCAGCACGGACTGATGCCAGAAAAGACGCGTCGCCAGAGAGCGCTGCCTGCCCGACGCGTCCTGAAACTTCAGGGTCGCTGAAGCCGTCCCGGGAACGATGGACCCGGGAGAGACCAGATTCCCGGGGGGAATGGGCCCCTGATGCCGCACCTCGACGTCGCCGTCCCAGGCCGCGAGCGCTTTGACCGCAGAGGAGAGCGCCTCTTCGGTCATTTGCGCGTTCGCGGGAAGAGCGGCGGGCTCGCCCGCGTCATTCGTCACGATGACCGTTACGGCGGCCGGCATCTTCAGCTCTATCCTGACGCCCTCCAGCCCGCTGACCTTCAGAGCGTCGATAACCTGCTGGCGCGTGATGACGCCGTCCTGCACCGACAGGAGCAGAGCCCCGACCCGCCCGGTCAGCGCGGACGGGCCGTCGAGCACGGCAATGTCCGAGAGCGCGCAGGCTTCCCCCTCCACCTGCACAACGCGGGGAACGGTGACGCGCAGCGCTTCCGCCGCCGCGGCAACCCTGCCGTCCACAACGCCAGGCGACGAAAACAGCAAAAAGGCAAAAAAAAGACGGAGAAGTCTCCGCCCCGTTTTCCACCACATTGCCGGTCAGCGTTTCAGGCCGTTGGCTATCCTCAGGAGGTCGTCCGCCGTCTGCACGCCCTTGGAGTTCGCTTCGTAGGCCCGCTGCGCAATGATCATGTCCACCATTTCCTCGACCACCTGCACGTTCGACATCTCCACGATACCCTGCCGCACCTCGGACATCCCGTCCTGTCCCGGCTGGCCCAGAATGGGATCGCCGCTCGCGTCCGTCTGGACGAAAATGTTGCTGCCCTGCGCCAGCAGCCCCGCCGGGTTGACGAAACGCGCCAGCTCCACCTGTCCGATCTCCTGCGCCTCCGTCTGCCCCGCCAGCATGACGGACAGCACCCCGTCGTTGCTGAGCATGACCTCTACCGCATCCTCGGGAATGATTACCGCGGGCTCGAGCAGCAGCCCCTCCTCGTTGACGATCTGGCCGTCGCCGTCCACCTGCCACGAGCCCGAACGGGTATAGCCAATGGTGCCGTCCTGCAGCATGACCTGAAAAAATCCGTGCTTTCCCGCCACGGCCCAGTCCAGCGGATTGTCCGTGATCTGCAGGTTCCCCACCGTCATGAAGCTCGGAGTTCCGATGACCCGCGTTCCCAGTCCCACCTGAACCCCCGTGGGAATCGTGGAGTTCGGATCCACCGGGGCGCCCGGCTGACGGTCAATCTGATAGAGCAGGTCCTGAAAGTCCGCGCGCCGCTTTTTGTACCCCGTCGTGTTGACGTTGGCCAGGTTGTGCGACACGACATCGAGGTGCGTCTGCTGGGCAATCATGCCCGAAGCGCTGGACCAGAGCGATCTCAACATTTAAAAAACCTCCCCTGACTTCTGGAGCCCGATAATATTTTCCATAAAACAGCTTTCATAAAATAGACTCCACCATTGAGACCAAAAAATGAAACCCGGCGAAGCCAAAGAATTTCGGCATCAAATCAGCCTGACGGCCTAAACGCGTCCATACGAGCTGATCAGTTTGCCGGTCTCCTCGTCATGCGTCATCAGAGCCTTGGAGGCCCCTTCGTAAGCGCGCTGCGCCTCCATCATCCGCACCATCTCCTCGACGACGCTGACGTTCGCCATCTCGATGGCTCCGGGCAGAAGCCTCGGGTTTTCCACCTCGGTCGCCGCGCCGGAATCGTCGGTCGCCGCGAGGTTGTTCCTTCCCGCCTGGCGAAGATACGAGGGGTTCTCGAAAGTGTAAAGCGCGATCTCCCCCACCACTTCGCCGTCGGCAAAGACCTGTCCATTGTTCGCGATGAACGCGTTGCTCGCCTCCCCCAGCGCGATGGGACCTCCGCCGCCCTGGACGGTCATCCCGTCGAAGGTGATGAGCTCGCCCCCGGCGTTAAGCAGGAAATTTCCCTGCCGCGTGTAATACGTATTGCCCTCGGCGTCCTGAACGGAAAAAAACCCTGGGCCGTCGATTGCCACGTCGAGAGGGTTATCGGTCACCCGCATCACCCCCGGCTGCGTATCCATGCAGGTCTCGGAATAAACAGCCGCCAGCCCGAGAGGCCCGATGATCTGCTTTCCCTTCCAGTTCATGGTAAAAGGAGGCGCGGTGACGATCTTGGTCTCCCCGTCCTCCGAGACTTTTTCGATGCGATCCATAAGCGCGCTGAATTCCGAATTTGCGGAAATTCGCCGCCGGTATCCAACGGTATCGACGTTGGCCAGGTTGTTCGTCACGACGTCCAGGTTCGTCTCCTGCACCAGCATAGCCGAACAGGCCGCATAAAGTCCTCTGTTCAGAAAACATCCCTCCCTCCGGGAAGCATCCCTCCCGATTAATATCTACCGCGTTTTCTGCCTTTGCGGGAATTGATCAAAAGACCACTGCGTCCCGAACTTCGAAGCCTGTCGATCTCGGCCAGAGCCTTGCCCGTCCCCAGAGCGACGCATTCCATGGGGTTCTCCGCGGTAAAGCAGTAAATTCCCGTCTGCTGGGTGATCAGCTCCGTCAGGCCCTTCAGCAGCGAGCCTCCGCCGGTAAGCACGATACCCCTGTCGATAATATCGGCCGAAAGTTCGGGCGGCGT
This sequence comes from Synergistaceae bacterium, assembly GCA_031273365.1. Taxonomy (GTDB): domain Bacteria; phylum Synergistota; class Synergistia; order Synergistales; family Aminobacteriaceae; genus JAISSA01. Next base: position 12,402 of record JAISSA010000261.1, on the reverse strand, counting down.
TAGCTCCAAAACGTTACGTACCCCGTCGACCAGGGTCTGAACCATCTCGCCGATCGCCATATTCACGGCGGAGCTGGAGACCTCGATCTGCCGGGGCAGGCCCTGGACGAGGTCGCGCCCCTTGATGACCATGCGCAGATCTTCCTCCAGAGGAATGCAGGTTCCAATCATGATCTTGAGATTTTCCGCCGTCTGCTCGCCGATCGCGAGGTTGTACTGACGTCGGAGGTAGCGCATGATCCCCTCGTCGAACTTGTCTCCGCCTATACGCAGGGACCTCGAGACGACGACGCCTCCCAGCGAGATCACCGCGATGTCGGTCGTGCCGCCTCCGATGTCGACCACCATTTTCCCGCGCGCCTCCTCGACGTTGAGGTTGGCTCCGATCGCGGCGGCCATCGGCTCCTCGATGAGGTAGGCCTCTCTGGACCCAACCTCCAGCGCGGCCTCGAGGACGGCCCGCCGCTCGACGTCCGTGGCGCCCGAGGGGACGCAGATCATCGCCCTGTTTTTGAAAAAACGGTCCCATCCCCGCGTCACGCGGCGCATGAAATGCTGAAGCATCGCCTCGGTCATGGAGTAATCCGCGATGACTCCATCCCTCAGCGGGCGCACCGAAACGATGCTGCCGGGGGTACGGCCCACCATGTTCTTTGCCTCGTAGCCCACGGCGAGGATATTTCCGGTGTCGGTGTCCACGGCGACCACCGAGGGCTCCCTGAGGACGACTCCCCGTTTTTTTTCAAAGATAAGGATTGTAGCCGTTCCGAGGTCAATCCCGATATCCGTTCCGAACATTCGTTATTCCTCCCAGGGGCTCGCGGCCCTCATAACGCCGACAGTCGACGCGCCGACCACCCGTAAAAATAAGCTCTTCATAGCCAACGCGCCAGAAATACAGACCACACGCGGGCGCGGTAGCTCCGCTGAATCTTCGGTCCGGGGCCCCGGCATCGCCGCTTCCGTTCAGCAGGCCCTCCAGCCAGGAAAGAGGCTCGATTTCCTGCCCTATTTTGTCGATATTCCCCATTATTATACGCACCATATTCGTCAAAAAGGACGGAGCCCGTATAACGACCAGGGATAATTTTCCATATTTTTTGTAACGCACCCGGGACAGCGTGCGCACGCTGTCCTCCGGGCAGTCTCCCGTCCTGCAAAAGGCCCGAAAATCATGGCGTCCCTCCAGAAGGCGGCAGGCGGCGCGCACTTTTTCCCCGCTCCAGAAGCGTTTCTGCCACCAGACGAGATCCCGCAGCTGCGGCAGGCAACTCCTTCCGTGCCAGACAAAATAGCGATATTCCCTCCACAGAGCGCTGCGTCGCGCGTGAAAATCCTCCGGAACCCTGTGAAGCTCCATCAGGGTCACGTCGGGCGGCAGGTAAAAATTGGCCGCCATCATCAGGCGCTCCGGCTCCCAGTCTCTGTCCATGCTGAAAGACGCGACCTGCCCTACGGCGTGAACTCCGCCGTCCGTGCGTCCCGCGCCGACGACCTTCACGGGGGAACGGGAGAGCTTTTGCAACACTTCCTCCAGCACCTGCTGCACGCCCGGCGCGCCAGGCTGACGCTGCCAGCCCGCGTAATTCGTGCCCCTGTACGCCACCTGCGCCGCGTACTTCACGGCGTCGCTCCGTGAAGGACAAACATACGAAACAGGGCAAATGCGCAGATCGCAAGCATGACAAAAATTGTAGCGCCTGTGTCGCTTTTTTTCCAGACCAGCGGAGAACGCCGCGTGCGTCCAACCCCTCCCCGGTAGCCGCGCGCCTCCATGGCGAGGGCCAGCTCTTCCGCGCGCCTGAAGATAATGACGAAAAGAGGAATGAGAACGGGAAAAAAGGCGATCGCGCGCTGGACGAGGTTTCCCTGGTCCAGCCGGGCTCCCCGCGACACCTGGGCCTTTACGATGCGGTCGGCCTCCTCCGTCAGCAGCGGGATGAAACGCAGAGCGACGCTCATCATCATCGCGCACTCGTGCGCGGGGAACCCGAAACGCCTGAAAGGAGACAGAAGCGCCTCCATGCCGTCCGCCAGCTCGAGCGGCGCCGTGGTCAGGGGCAGCAGGACGGCCCAAAAAACGAGCAGCAACAGACGGTTCACCGCCAGAAAAGCCGTGCCGAGGGCATGGAGAAGCGCGGAAAAACCTCCTCCCCCCCAACCGGCGAGGAGGTTGAAGACAAAGGTGAAAAGCGCGAGAAAAAGGACGGGACGGCAGGAACGCACCAGCATCCCCCCGGGCAGGCGGGCAAGCTTCACCGTGCCGAACAGGGCCAGCGTGCAGAGCGCCAGCGACGGAAAATCATTGGAGGGGAACACGGCAAACAGGACCGCAACAAGCAAAAAGAGCTTCGCCCGCGGATCGAGCTGGTGCACAGGAGATTTCAGCGGAACATACTGCCCCATGGCAATGGGTGTAAAGGCCAACGAATCCTGACTCCCCTATCCAAAAAATTTGCATGACGGAGCATTTGTAAGCATTCAATCCCCACATCGCCCACCAGGGCCAGCTGGCGAAATCCTTCGGGGGTTCCAGGGGAGGGCCACTGCACGGTCCTGTTTGTCCCGGCGCGCTACAGGCCCAATCCTCGACAGAGTTCCTCGACGTTCCAGGTCAGGGGCGCCTTCACCCCATGACGCCACAACATGCCGGAGACCTGTAAAATCTCCGGCAGCATCGACGCCTCCATTTCCAGCAACGCAGGAAGTGTAGCACGGATGCTTCCCTCGCACATCCGTACTCCCCTGTCCAGGACGAGCAGACGGTCGCTGTGTTCAAGGGCCATGTCGAGATCGTGGGTCACCGTGACGACGGTCTTCCCCGCCCTTCGAAGCCCCTGAAGAAGCTCCTTTATCCTTTTACGAAAAGACGCGTCCAGGCCGGCCGTCGGCTCATCCAGCACCAGGCACCCGGGGTCGGCGGACAGGATGGAGGCGATCGCGACAAGACGGCGTTCTCCTCCGGAAAGAAGCAGGGGATTGCGCTCGAGATAGCCCATATCCAGCCCGACGCTTTCCAGCGCCCGTTCGACGCGCGCGTCGATCTCCTCCTCCGGGCAGCCCCAGTTTTTGGGCGCGAAGGCAAGCTCCTCGCGAACGGTCGGCGAAAAAAGCTGCACCTCGGGCGACTGGAACACGAGCCCCACCCGCCGGCGCAGGTCTCGAAGCTCCGAGCCCGACTGAGGCAGCGCCTGTCCCCCGATCAGAATTTCACCGGACTGTATTCTGCAAATTCCGTTCAGGTGCTGTATCAGGGTGGATTTGCCGCTCCCCGTTCGCCCCAGCACGGAAAGCCACGTTCCCGCGGGAACAATGCAGGAGACGTCGCTCAGAACCTTCGTCTCCAGCGGCGTGGACACATTGAAACTGTAATGCAGCCGACGGACCTCGAAAAAAGGCGACGGCGGAGGACCGGCGTCCGCGGCTTCCTCCCTTTCGGAAGATCGCGGGGAGCGCGGGGGTTCGTCGACCCCGCCTTGTCCGGGCGGAGAAAGCGAATCGAGGATGGCGTGGACGACGTTTTGCGCAAAAGTCTGAGAGCTTCGATGACAAAGAGAAAGCGGAACGCCCTTTCGGGACAGGCGTCGTCCAAGAACCACCAGGGGAGGGAGCTCGAAGCCCAGAGATTCCGCCACATCCCAGAAATCTTCCCCGCGTCCCTGCCAGGCCCACATCCCCCGGGACAGCACCAGAACGCGGTCCGCCTCGAAGACGTCCTCGAGCCGGTGCGTCACCTGAACAATCGTCGTTCCCGAGGCATGGATGTCGCGCAGAACGTTTTCCACCTCGACGCGTCCCTCGGAGTCCAGCATGGCGACAGGTTCATCCAGTATCAGACAGACGGAGCCGGCCGCAAGCGCGCCCGCAAGCGCCAGACGCTGTTTTTCGCCGCCCGAGAGCGCAGACGACAGGGCCGAGCGCTTATGAAGCAAACCCACTTTCTCCAGCGCCCACGAGACTCTTTTTTCTATCTCGGGCGAAGGGAGGCCCTGGTTTTCCGGCGCAAAGGCGACATCGTCCTCAACGACCGCCCCGACAATCTGACTTTCCGGATTCTGGAAGACGACGCTCACCTTCCCGTGCACGGCGGCGTCCGAGGCGTCGATCCCGCAGATAAAACAGGCGCCCTGCGAAGGGCTTTGCAGAGCGCCCAAAATCTTTACGAGAGTCGATTTACCGGAACCGTTGCGCCCCAGAATGAATACGCGTTCTCCCCCTGCGACTTCAAGGGAAATCTTCTTCAGAACCCGATTGCCGCCGTCATATGAAAAATCCACGCCCCTCAGGAGAATGGCGGGATCGGATTCGGGCATTCGCCCCGTATGTTTAGCCTCGCCCTGGCAGCCACTCAGCGCGACGCCGGGGGTTTCAGGGGGACCGGGCGAGCGGGCTCTGCCCCCCTGAGTCTGAACGCCTACGGATTCGGTTTCCAAAATTTTCCTCTGGAGATCTATTGTTTCATCAACTTTTTTCCGTCAATTTTTTTTCCGGCAGTTTTTTTACCGTCAGCGTTTGTTTATTAACGCTTCTCTTACTTAACGCTTTTCGATCAGCTGGATAACGGCCATCGGGGCGCCGTCTCCGACGCGATGGCCCAGCTTTACGATGCGCGTGTAGCCCCCCTTGTCAAAGGACGCGTACCGGGGCGCGAGCTCGCTGAAAAGCTTGAGGGCCGCCTCCTTGTGGGGCATTTTGGCGCGAACGACGCGCCGGTCCTGAATGGAGCCTCCACGTGCGCGGGTGATGAGCTTCTCCGCCACACGTCTCAGCTCTTTGGCCCGGGTCACGGTCGTCGTGAGCTGGCCGGCCAGAAAAAGACTGGCGGCCATATTGGAGAGCATAGCCACCCTGTGGCTTCCGTATCGCCCAAGCGTTCTGTGATCCATGCGATGTCTCATGGAATTCTACTCCTCCTTCGATGTTTTTGCGGTTTCCTTTTTTTCGCGAAGCCGGAGTCCCGCATTGTCAAGCCTGTCTCCGATTTCCTTCAGAGAGATTTTACCCAGGTTGCGGATTTTGAGAAGATCGTCCCTCGATTTCTGGAGCAGATCTCCTATGGTATGAATGCCTCCGCGCAACAGGCAGTTCTCGCTCCGAATGGAAAGCTCCAGGTCGCGCACGGGTCGCGCCAGAAATTCCGACTCGCCGCCCGGCATCCTGGACGCCTTCGCTCCGCTGACCGGGGGGTCCTCACCCGCGGCTGCAACGGGGGCCGTCGCCGCCTCGCGATCGCCCTTCTGTTCGAGAGCCGTGACCACATGACCGAAATACGTCCTGATGATCTGGGCCGCCTCGCAGACGGCGGCCTCGGGAGAGATGATTCCATTCGTCCAGAGGTCCAGAATCAGTCGTTCGAAATCCGTGCGCTGCCCCACACGCGCCGCTTCCACTTCATAGTTTACCCGGAGAACCGGAGAAAAAATCGCGTCGGTCAGCAGCGCGTCCACCGGAAGATACGACGGACGGGGGCGCTCCGAGGAAAGATACCCCGTTCCCTGCTCCACGTAAAGCTCCATGGAGAGACGGGCTCCCTCCGCCAGCGTACAGATTTTCGCGTCCGGATCGACAAACTCGACCTCGCTGTCGGCCTGTATGTTTTTGGCCGTTACGTCTTCCGGCCCTTCCACTTCCAGCCGAAGCGTGCGCACCTCCTTACTGCGGGAGCGCAGCGGAACGTGTTTCAGGTTCATCAGAATCTCTATGACGTCCTCGCGTACGCCCGGAGTGGTGCTGAACTCGTGCAGGACTCCATCCACGCGGACGGACGTAATAGCTGCTCCCCTGATCGAGGAAAGCAACACCCGACGCAGGGCATTGCCCAAAGTCATGCCATACCCGCGCTCCAGAGGTTCGAGAATCAGACGCCCATAAGTCGGAGTGTTTGCTTCTATTTTAATTTCAGGTCGCAGAATTTCCAACGTTTCCAACATGCTTCATACTCCTATCTCCGTAGAAGTCAACGAGCGGGCTCACTCTCACCCATTTCATAGAAATCTACACGCGACGTCTTTTGGGCGGACGGCAACCGTTATGGGGAATAGGGGTCGTATCCTTGATCTGATTTACCTGAAGTCCGGCTGCCTGCAGGGAGCGAATGGCGGACTCGCGCCCCGGCCCGGGTCCCCTGACGATGACGTCGATTTCCTGCACGCCCTGTTCCTGCGCTCCCTTTGCCACCTGCTGAGCCGCAATCTGCGCGGCAAACGGAGTGGATTTACGGGTCCCCTTGAAACCCACGTTCCCGCCGCTGGCCCAGGACAGGACATTCCCGCCCCTGTCGCTGATGCACATGATCGTGTTGTTGAACGTCGAATAGATGTGCGCCACTCCGTAATTTATATTTTTTTTCTCACGCTTTTTGCCCTTGCGGACAGTTCTCTTAGCCACGCGCCTCTCGCCTCCCGAAAATCTCTGTCTGATTTAACATCCTGCCTGCCACACCGCTCGCCCTATTTACCGGCCATCTTTTTGTTGGCGACGGTACGACGCGGGCCCTTGCGCGTTCTGGCGTTCGTCTTCGTCTTCTGACCGCGCACGGGCAGACCCAGCTTGTGCCGGAGTCCTCTGTAGCAGCCAATGTCGATAAGGCGCTTTATATTCATGGAGACCTCGCGGCGAAGGTCGCCCTCGACCCTGTAATTGTCCTCGATCTCCCGGCGAAGTTTCTGCGTGTCCTCTTCCGACAGATCCTTTACCCTCGTGTCCGGATTCACTCCGGTTTTGTCCAGAATCTTCTGCGAAGAGGGCAGCCCGATTCCAAATATATAGGTCAGCGCAATTTCCACGCGCTTTTCTCTGGGGATGTCCACCCCTGCGATACGAGCCATTCCTTCCCTACCTCCTCGCGCCCTGACGCTGCTTGTGACGCGCGTCGCGGCTGCAGATGATGCGCACCACGCCCTCGCGCCTGATTACACGACAAAATTCACATATCGGCTTCACCGACGGCCTGACTTTCATAGTCCACACTCCTCTGCCAAAACTCGTAAATCGAATCAGGGCATCACAACGTCCTGAAAACGCCCCGTTATTTATACCTGTAAATAATTCTTCCGCGCGTCAGGTCGTAGGGAGAAATTTCAACCAGAACCCTGTCCCCCGGAAGTATTCTGATAAAATGCATTCGCATTTTACCCGAAACGTGAGCCAAAAGTTTATGCCCGTTCTCCAGTTCCACGCGAAACATGGCGTTGGGGAGAGGTTCGGAGACCACACCTTTAGCTTCTATTATTTCTTCCTTGCCTGATGTTTCCTTATTTGCCATTCGCTACCCTGCCTCTCTGTTCCGATACAGACGCTTTCTTCGAGGATGCCAGAAAACGCCGGAGCTCTCCGTGATCGATGTCCCTGCCTCCCTCGATCGACACAACCATTTTTTCGTCGACGAAGCGTGACGTCGCCTGAACGTGCCGGGGATTTTTGGACTTGGGACGCGAAACGTTGAATCGCCTCGCGTCGGCCAACGCCAGTCTGTTTTCGTCGAGAAATCCCGCAATCACGTATGTGTGCCCGGCATCTTTACCCCTCTTCGAGACAACAATCTGCCCCACGCGATAACCATCCGGCAGGTTATCCATTCTCGCCGGCAACAGCGGCCGAATGACCTGCCCATGGGGTCAGAACCTCGGGGCCCTCGTCCGTAACGACGACGGACCTCTCAAAATGCGCTGCATCGGAACCATCGGCGGTAACGACCACCCATGCGTCCGCGCCGACCCGAATTTTTTCCTCGCCGGCCATGACCATGGGTTCTATCGCTAAAGTCATCCCACGCTGCAAAGTGACGCCTCTTCCCGGTTTTCCAAAATTCGGAACCTGAGGCGCCTCATGAATCTTTTTTCCTACGCCGTGCCCGGTATAATCGCGAACAACACCGTAACCCTGTCCCAAAACGTAGCTTTCTACGGCATAACCAATATCGCCGACGGTATTCCCCGCTTTTATGACCGCCAGAGCGCGATCCAGAGCCGTTTCGGTGACCTGCAACAATTGCTGCCTCGCCTCGCCGACGGTCCCCACCGGGTAGGTACAGGCCGCGTCTCCGTGATACCCGTCGAGACAAACTCCCACATCGACGCTCACAATATCCCCTTCACGAAGAATTTTCGTGTCGCTGGGAATGCCGTGAACGACCTCCTCGTTCACGGAAACACATATCGTTCCCGGAAAGGGAATGGGCGCATGAAAAGGCCGATATCCCTTGAACGACGCCGTTCCCCCCGCGAGGCTTATGTGTCTTTCCGCCACCCGATCGAGCTCAGCCGTGGAAACTCCCGGTCTGATCGTCTCTCTCAGGGCGTCGAGTATATCGGCCACAATCTTTCCCGCTCTGCGCATCAGCACAAGTTCCCGTTCCGTCTTAAGATATATCATGATTCTCCAAAGTCACCCGTATTTCTCTGAAGATCTCTTCCTGCGTACCGGACGCGTCGCACCCCTGGAGCATTCCCCGATTTCTGTACCAGGCGACCAGAGGCGCCGTCTGCTCCCGATAAACCTTCAGACGATTGCGGACGACCTCCGCGGCGTCGTCATCCCTCCGAAAGAGGTCTCCGCCGCAGGCGGGGCAAATTTCCCCCCCGCCCGTCATCGTCGAAAGGTTCCAGATCCTGCCGCAGGAACGGCACGTTCTGCGGTTCGTCAAACGCTCTACAAGAACTTCCTCGTCGATTTCCAGAAGCAGAACGCAGTCCAGAGGCTGCCCGATATTCTTCAGGATATCGTCGAACGCCTCCGCCTGCGGAAGGGTACGAGGGAACCCGTCCATCAGAAAGCCGCGCGCGATGTCGTCCTGTCGAAGCCTGCCTGAAACCATCCTGACGACAAGGTCATCGGGAACAAGCTCGCCTCTTTTCATAAAAGCCTCGGCCTCCAGGCCCCATTCGGTTTTATCCTTCAGATTTTGCCTGAGAATATCGCCTGTCGAAATATGGACGCAGCCATAGCGTTCCTTCAGCAAATCCGCCTGAGTCCCCTTGCCCGCACCTGGCGCTCCCAAAAGAACCAGTCGCACGATACAATTCCTCCCCCGCTACATCCGGAGCAGGCTTCCGGCCTTCCCTCCGGATTTTTTCAGGATACCGTCATAATGGCGCATCAAAAGCTGAGCCTCGATCTGGTGCACTGTGTCCAGGGCGACGCCAACCACGATCAGAACGGCGGTTCCGCCAAAATAGAATCCGCCGATGTTCAGGACGGAGGACATGAAATTGGGGATAAGCGCCACAACGGCGAGGAAAATCGCTCCTCCCAGAGTGATGCGTTCCATGACTCTCGTGATGTAGTCTGCGGTGGGTTGTCCCGGACGTATTCCCAAAATGAATCCTCCGTATTTTTTCATGTTGTTGGCGATCTCGCCGGGGTTGAAGACAACCGCCGTGTAGAAATACGAAAAGAAAATAATCAGCAGGACGTAGCAGAGCGTATAAAACCAGCTTCCCGGGGTAAAAAGGTTATAAAAAAAGCGCCCTGCGCCGGTGGTGCTGAAAAAACCCGCCACCGTATAGGGGAAAATCAAAAGCGAGGAAGCGAAGATGATGGGGATGACCCCGGACTGATTCACCCTCAGCGGGATAAACGTGCTCTGCCCGCCGTAGACTTTGTTGCCCACGACTCTTTTGGCGTACTGCACCGGCAGACGGCGCTGGCCTTCCTGAAGCAGAATACAGGCAGCCACGACGACCACCATCAGCAACAGGGCGATCAGGAGCACGAAGGCATTCATGGTTCCGGCGCGCAGGAGGCCCCAGCTCTGCGTGACGGCCCCCGGAATGCGCGCCACGATGCCCGCAAAAATCAACATGGAGATGCCGTTGCCGATACCGTGATCGGAGAGCTCCTCCCCCAGCCACATCACCGCGATAGAGCCCGCGGTGAGGGTAATCACGACGACCAGAACGTCAAAAAAACCGCCCGGAAAGACAGGCGCGTTCAAGCTCCTCATCCATGTCGTCAGGCCGACGGCCTGCACGACGGCGAAGAGAATCGCGCCGTAACGCGTCCACTGGATAATCTTTTTACGCCCCTCATCATTATCCTTCTGCATTTTCTCGAGATACGGGAAAATGACGACCAGAAGCTGCATGATGATGCTCGAATTGATATAAGGAGCGACGCCAAGCGCAAAAATGCTGAAGCGACTCAGCGCGCCGCCCGAAAAAATCTCCAGGAAGTCCAGAATTCCGCCCCCGCTGCTGTTGAAAAGCGCACTCATCGCCTGAGTGTCGATACCCGGCGTGGGAATATGGGCCCCAAGACGAAAGATGAAAAGCGCTCCCAGGGTAAAGAGCATCCTCCTTTTCAGATCGGGAAGCCTGAAAGCGTCGCCGAACGATCCGAGCACGTCAGATCACCTCGACTTTCCCGCCTGCCGCCTCGATCTTTTGTCTGGCGCTCTGACTGATCGCGTTTACCCTGACGGTAAACGCCCTTTCCACTTCACCCTTCGCAAGAATTTTGACGGGCAGAGAAAGAGAACGCACAAGACCCGCCCTGTGCAGGTCCTGGATTGCCACCTCTCCCCCTTCGAATTTCCCGTTCAGAGCTCCCAGGTTGACGATCTGATATTCCTTCGCAAAACGCGCGTTGTTGAAGCCGCGCTTGGGAACCCTTCGGACAAGAGGCATCTGTCCGCCCTCGAATCCGGGACGGACTCCGCCTCCGGTGCGGGATTTATGACCCTTGTTGCCCTTGCCCGACGTTTTTCCCGTTCCGCTGCCGATTCCCTGTCCCAGACGTTTTGACGCACGCCTGGACCCCGGCGCGGGACTGAGATCGTGAAGATTCATCCGTTTTCACCTCCCTGACCGTTGCATGTCCAGGTAACCAGATGCCGAACCTTTTCGATCATGCCTCGAATTTGAGGCGTATCCTCGAGTTCCACGACGGATTGCAATTTTTTGAAACCGAGCGCCCGGATCGTTTTTTTCTGACGGTCGGAAAAACCGATGGCGCTTTTGATCCATTTGATTTTCAGCGTAGCCACTGGAGCCGCCTCCTATTCCGCCGCGGCGGGTTCGGGGACCTTCCTGCCCCGAAGCCTGAAAATTTCGTCCACCGTACGGCTTTCCTTCAGGGCCTCGAGGGTCGCCCACGCCACGTTGATCGAGTTGGAAGTACGCCCGACGACCTTCGTGACCACGTTCTTCACGCCGCCAAGTTCCATAATGGCGCGCACGACGCCGCCCGCGATGACGCCCGTACCGGCGGGGGCCGGCTTCAGCAGAACGCTGGCCGCCCCGAACTGCCCCTGCACGGGATGCGGCAGGGTATCGCCCATGCGCTTCAGCTCGACAAGGTCCTTGCCCGCTTTGTCGATGCCCTTGCGCACGGCCTCGGAAATTTCCTTCGCCTTGCCGATGGCGACTCCGACATAACGATTGCCGTCGCCGACAACGACAAGAACCGCAAATTTAAAGCGTTTTCCTCCCTTGACGACCTTGCTCACGCGGTTGATCGAGACAACGCGCTCCTTCAGTTCCAGATTTTTGGCATCAATTCTCTTTTTGATCATAATCAGCCTGCTCTCCCGAAATTAGAACCTGAGACCGGCCTCACGAGCCGCATCCGCCAAAGCTTTGACTTTCCCGTGGTACATGTGCCCGCCGCGGTCAAAGACCACCGACTCGATACCCTTCGCCCTGGCCCGCTCCGCGGCCAGTTTGCCTATGACCCTGGCCGTCTCCACGTTGCACGTTCCCTTCAGGCCGCCCTGCACCGTCTTCTCCAGCGTCGACGCCGACACCAGAGTATGCCCCAGATCGTCGTCGATGATCTGCACGTAAATATGGCTCAGGCTGTGATAGACGGCCATTCTGGGGACGCCGGCGGTCCCGGAAAGCGTACGCCGCAGTCGCCGATGGCGCACCACACGCATGTCATTTCTGCTCTTCTTTTTCATCTGTCCCACCTCACGCCGTTACTTCGCTCCGGTTTTGCCGGCCTTGCGGACGATGTGCTCGTCCGAGTAACGAATTCCCTTGCCATGGTAGGGCTCCGGAGGGCGAATGGCGCGAAGTACGGCGCACGTTTCTCCCACAGCCTGCCTGTCTATCCCCTTGACGACAAATTTAATCGGGTTTTCCACCACGATCTCGATGCCCTTCGGCGGCTCGAACTCCACGGGATGGGAGAAGCCCAGGGTCATGACAAGTTTCCTGCCCTGCATCTGCGCGCGCCAGCCCACACCGACGATCTCGAGCGTTTTCTGAAAACCCTGGGTCGCCCCCGTCACCATATTGGCGACAAGAGCGCGGGTCATCCCATGCCACGCGCAGGTCTGCTTTTCGTCGTTGTCCCTGCTGACCAGCACCCTGTCGTCCTCGACGGCCACCGCGATTCCGGGCATCAGAGGAGTTTCGAGCTCCCCCTTCGACCCGTTCACCACGATCCTGTCCCCTTTCA
>JAISSA010000205.1 GCA_031273365.1 Synergistaceae bacterium | reverse complement strand
TTGTTTCGGAAATGCCGGATTGAATCAGGCAGGGTCGTTCAGGCCGTTCCCGCAAGCTCCAGCGTCGCGCCCAGCCGGCTCATCAGGGCCTTCCGCAGCAGGGGCTCCGTTTGCAGTTCCGGGTCTTCCCCGAGAAGAATTTCCGCCTCCCTGCGCGCCAGCTCCAGAAGTTTCTGATCGCGCGCCAGGTCGGCCACGCGAAAATCGGTGACGCCGTGCTGTCGAACGCCGCAGACCGTGCCCGGTCCCCGCTGCCGCAGGTCCAGCTCCGCGATCCTGAAGCCGTCGGAGGTCGAAAGTATCGCCTCGATCCGTGCCGCGCCCTCCGGGGTCGGAGAATCCGTCAGAAGAACGCAGAGACTTTCCCCGCTGCCCCGGCCGACGCGTCCGCGGAGCTGGTGGAGCTGCGCCACCCCGAAGCGCGCGGCGTCCTCGATCACCATGACGGTGGCGTTCGGCACGTCGACCCCCACCTCGATGACGGACGTCGCGACCAGGAGGTCGATATCTCCCGCGCCGAAGGACCTCATGACGGATTCCTTTTCGCCGGCGGAAAGCTGGCCGTGCAGCAGCGCGACGCGCAGGCCGGGAAGCTCCCCCTGCAGCGCCTGAAAACGGGAGAGCGCGGCGGCGAGGTCCAGGTTTTCGCTTTCCTCGATCAGAGGACAGACCCAGTACGCCTGCCGTCCCCTTCGTGCCGTATCCTGAATGAAGTCGCGAAGGTGCTTCATCTGCGAACGCGAAAAACGCAGGTGCACCGTCTTCACGGGAGTGCGCCCCGGTGGAAGTTCGTTCAGGACCGACACGTCGAGGTCGCCGTAGATGGACAGGGTCAGGGTACGCGGGATGGGCGTCGCCGTCATCACCAGCACGTGCGGCGAGTGTCCCTTTGCCTGGAGCGCGTTTTTCTGCAGGACGCCGAAACGATGCTGTTCATCCACAACGACCAGCCCCAGCTGATTGAAGACCACCCGCGATCCGAAAATCGCGTGGGTTCCGACGACGACCCGTGCGGCTCCGGAGGAAATCGCCTCGAGGACGTCCTTTTTTTCCCGCGTGGGCAGAGAGGCCGTCAGAAGCTCGACGGAAACCCCAAGGGGAGACAGCGTCTTTCTGAGCTGAAAAAAATGCTGCTGGGCCAGAATTTCCGTCGGAACCATAAAGGCCGACTGCACGCCGCCGTCGACGGCGATCAGCAAAGACGCCGCGGCAACCATCGTTTTGCCCGATCCCACGTCCCCCTGGAGAAGACGATGCATCGGCGTCCCGGAGGCGAGATCGGCGGCTATTTCGCGTATGGCCCGATATTGGGCCCCGGTCGGTTGAAAGGGAAGAGACTGCATGAAAGAACGGAATTTATCGCCCCCGACGAGAGCGGCGGACCGGCACGACGACACGCCCACTCGCCTCTGCCTCCTCAGCAGCAGTCCGGTCTGCAAAAGAAAAAGCTCGTCGAACGCCAGACGATTTCTGGCCGCGAGCCAGGTTTTTCGATCCTGAGGGCAATGCAGCTCCGACACGGAGACGGAAAGCTCCGCCAGATTGTACTTTTGACGAATGGAGAGGGGCACAAAATCCTCCAGCTCCGACAGGCCTTCCGCCAGAGCCGCCTGCACGATGCGGCGAATCCATTTTGCGGGAAGCCCCGCCGTCGCCGGGTAGACCGGGACGATTCTGCCCACCGACTGCGGGTCGTCCTCGTCCAGAATCTCGAACTCCGGGCTGGTCAGTTGCAGGCCGCCGCGTTTTTCCACCCTGCCGTAAAGGGCCACGCGCCTTCCCGGGGTCATGACGTCTTCGATGCGGGGCATATTGAACCACACGGCCCTGACGACGTCCGAGCCGTCGCTCAGAAGCGCCGTGGCGAGCTCCAGCCCGCGTCGCGAGGTGGGGCGCTTCTCGAAGAGCACGACCGTCGCGACGACAGAGACCACGGTATTGGGGACCAGCGCCGACAGGCGGGTCAGGGTTCGACGGTCCTCATAACGACGCGGGAAAAAAAACAGCAGGTCCTCCACCGTTTTTATTCCCAGACGGGAAAGCGCCCGTTCCCTTGCCTCACCGACCCCCCTGAGGTAGCGAACCGGGCCGGAGAGGGTCACAGAGACGCCGGAACCTGATCCCCTTCCCCGTTCTCGGAAACGGGATAAAAGGAGAGCGGGGCCTTTTCCTGCCTTGAGTCCACCGCCTCCAGTTTCGGAAGGGCTTTGTCGAGCTTCTGCCGCGCGTCTTCGACCAGGCGTTCAAAGGCCGCCGCCAGCTCGGCGGACTCCTCCAGAAAACGCAGCCTTTCCATCTGGGCGACGCTCAGCTCCCGTTTGCTTTCCTCGATCTCATGCTTGATCCTGCCGGTGATGCGTCGCGCCTCGATTCGGGCAGTGGTGGTGATCTCGCTGGCGCGCTCCTTCGCCTCGTTCATACGCTGTTCGACCTCGTTGTCGGCGTTGGTGAGGCGTTTTTGCGCCTCTTCCTTAATTTCTTCGGCGTTTTTGATGATCTGAGCCGCGTTGGCCCGGGCGGCTGCGACGACGTCGTCGGCGGCGGCCTCGGCCTCGTTCAGGCGACGGCGAACCTCGGCGTTGATCTCCCCCATCTTGGACTCGGCCTTGGCGATGATCAGTTCGGCCTGGTGCCGGGCCTCGTCTTCCTTGTCCTTGGCGCTCTTCTGCGCCAGAATGAGGGCGTCCTTGATCGTGTCCTTCATTGCCTCGTGTTTCTTCAGAGCTTCCTCGAGGTCGAGTATCTTCCTCTGCTGGTCGTTCAAACGCATCACATAGGCCTCGAGGTCCTCGGCCACCTGGTTCAGAAAATCCTCCACGTCCGAAATAGCGTATCCCCCAAAAGAGGCCTTTCTGAAGATCTTCAACTCAACGTCCTTAGCGGTCAAAAGTTCCGGCATCGCCTATTCCTCCTCCTCCCACCACTCAAGCATGCCTTCGCGCGGGGTGATGACAAAAAGAGAAGGCCCTATGCGCTCCATAAGCCCTTTATGCGCAAACGCAACTCCCCCCATGAAGTTGATGAAGTTGCGCCCTTCTTCTATGCGTCCCGCATCGAGTCCCTGGAGATCCAGAAGCACTATCGCCCCGTCCAGCAGAATATCGCGCAGCCTGAGTTTACTGTTCTCCGACGGCACTCCCTGAAAAAAGACCAAACGGGGAGCGGCCGATCTGCTTTTCAGCCCTTCGTCTTTTTTCCCCATCCTGTTCTTTTTCGGACCTCTGGGCTGTTCTCTGGATTGTTCCTCCTCGTACTCCGAATATTCTTCGGAGTCCTCCTCGTAATCTTCTCCATCATAAAGCCCCAAAAGCTGCAGTAACCTTCGCACCCGTCCACGCCTCCTCACAAAACAGGGAGCTCCATAATAGCCTTCTGCATGGTAAGCGTTCAGAATCATGGGGGCAGAACCGCCCTCGGGCTCAGAGTCCGCTCCTTCCTCAGATTTTTAAATTGGGAAGGGTACTGCCCCACCTCCCTGAAACTCCCGGCGCCTGAACGGATACCCTGCATGTATCTTATACTATTATAACGACTCTGTCCTGACAGACCTCCCTGGGATTGAATGGTTACAGTTACCTGGGGCCAAACATGGCAGTTCCGATTCTCACCATCGTGCTGCCCTCCAAAATCGCCCACTCGAAATCCAGACTCATCCCCATCGAGAGGACGGGAAGCGGCAGGCCCGTTCTGAGGCGAGCGTCCGAGGCCATCTCCCGCAGGCGCGCAAAAGCGTTTCTGACCTGCGCTTCATCGTCCGTAAGCGGCCCGATAGTCATCAGTCCCTGCAAATTCAAATGAGGAGACTCCATGACGCAGTCGATCAGTCCCGGAAAATCCCCGGGTGCCGCGCCCGTCCTGGTCGTCTCGCCCGAGGTATTGACCTCGATGAGGACGGGAACGACGTGCCCCGCCTCCGACGCCGCCCGCTCCACGGCCCGAACCAGCCCGACGGAGTCCAGAGAATCCAGCGCGTCGAAGACCGTCACCGCCCTGCGAACCTTGTTGCTTTGCAGGTGCCCGATCATGCGCCACTCGATTTTCACGTCGGAAGGCCACTGCTCCTTTTTGGTCAGAGCCTCCTGCACTCTGTTCTCCCCAATCGCGTCGATCAGGGAAGCGACCTCCAGCATCTCTTCGATCGTTCGGGTTTTCGTGACTCCCACCAGTCTGATGTCCGCCGCGTTCCGCCCGGCGCGGGCAGCGCCCGACAGAATTTTTTCTCTCAGGGCCAGAGCTCGCGCCCCTGTGCTGTTTTCTACCAAGACCTGATGACTCCTTCTTCGTATCTGTCCGCGTACAAAACGACGACGTTGCCCTGCAGGACGCCCTTCGTGATGAAAAAATGGTTCTCGTCCGCCGGGAACCCCTCCACTTCCGTAAACTCCGTCACGCTTCCCTTTACGAGAAAGACCCCCAATCGCCCCTTTCTCAGGACAACGGCGGTGTCGGGCAAAAGGACGCCCTGCCTGTCTCCCGTCACCACGCTGCACGAAAACGAGCGCGTCGCGAGAAGGGAGGGTGCGAAAAACGGCAGCGTCAAATACACCTTGATCTTCTGTCCCGCGTCGGCAAACGTCCGCACCGCGGCCCTCCGGTTTTTACCGTACAACTCCGTTCTCACGTCGACGAAGCCGAGCATGATATCCCGCTCGAGCGCCGGCGTCCTGTCGAGGTACGCGATACAGCGCAGGTCCTGCGGCTGGGGTATAAATTTACCCAGCGGCTCTCCCCTTTTCAGGTGCGTGCCGATTTCCACCGGCTTCGCCGGCTTGACGGAGGGAAACGCGGAAGTCCCGGGCCACAGTCTCGAGTAGACCCACCTGCCCTCCTCTCCGTCCAGCGCGGGGAAAAAATACCCCGGCCCGTCAACCTTCACCGCCCTCCCGTCGATGGCGGCGACAACCTCGCCCGTCGCCACGCGTCTCGGCCGGGAGGAGGGATACGTCAGCACCCCCTCGCGCGGCGCCGTGACAAGCCGTTCCTCCCACACGAGAATGCCCCTCAGGGGCAGCTCTTCCACATATCCCGCCACCACCGCCTGAACCACGTCGGGATGCAGCGTATTGTAGTAGTCGAGCCAGAGAAAATACGTCCTGACGACCCCGGCGAGCACAACCACAGTCACTATATAATATACAGTCTTCCGGATAAAACCCAGGTTCTCTGTGGCGCCATCATACCTCATTTTACATCTTCAATATTTATGTCCCTGACAGATTTATGAATATAAGACTCGGGACAGGGGGATGCTTCGCCGCTTACGAAATGTCCCGGCGTGAAAGCAGAGCCTCCCCCCGGCTCAGGCGATCGACGTTATTTTGAATGAATTCCAGAATCCCCTTTCCGGACTCGTCGGTATTCCCTCCGATATGGGGGGTCAGGGTGACGGAAGGATGCGTCAGCAGAGGGTTGTCGGCCCTCGTCGGCTCCTCCGCCAGAACGTCCAGTCCCGCCCCCGCCAGATGTCCGTCGTTCAGCGCCCCGAGCAGCGCCTCCTCCCGCACGAGGCCGCCTCTGGCGACGTTGATAAAAAAGGAGCCCCTGTCCATCGCCCGGAAAAACGCGTCGTCGAAGATGCCGTGCGTTTCCTCCCCGTGGGCGAGCGCCGCGACGACGAATCGGCAGCCCGCCACGGCCTCGGAGAGCCTCTCCAGCGGGAAAAATTCCCCCACGCCCATGCTTTCGAGACGGGCGGGCTCGATGGGGCTGCGGTTGACCCCCCTCAACGCCATTCCGACGACCGCAAGGCGTTCCGCTATCGTGTGGCCCAGGTTGCCAAGGCCCACGATACAGGCTTTTTTCCTCCAGAGCGAGGTTCCCCGTGGAGAAAACATCCGCCCTTTGCGCACGTTTTCCGCGGCGAAGGCGTATTTCCGGCCCAGCAGCAGCATGTGCAGCAGGGCGATCTCGGCGACGCCCTCGGCGTTTCCCGTCCCCCGCGACGGGGTGTTGCACACGGCGATCCCCAGTTCCCGGCAGGCGGCCCGATCGATGCTGTCGAGTCCCGTTCCCCACTGCTGCTGCAGCTTCAGATGCGGCGCGGAGCGCAGGAGCGCCGCCTCGACCGGGGCGCCGGGGCGCGTGACCAGAACCTCCGCGGAGACGATTTTTTCCGCCAGCGTCCGTTCATCGGCCGTATCCGCCTCGTGTCCCCTTATGCTTTCGAGAATGACGTCGCGCATACTGCAAAATTCCCTGCTGTAAAACAGGATTCTCATAATTTTTTTCTTCCTTTTTTATATGTCCCTTTTATCCCGCGTGAGTTCCGCAAAGGCATCGTGGTTATGGATGCTTTCGGAGCTCTGAACGGATATTTCATACCAGACTATTCGCCCGTCGTCGTTCAGCTCGACGGCAAGGTCCCGCACGACGTCTTCCACAAAATGAGGATTGGCGTACGCCTGCTCGGTGACGTATTTTTCATCCTCGCGCTTGAGCAGGGTGTAAAGGGGCGTGGAAGACGACCGCTCCACCATCTGGACCAGCTCCTCGAACCAGACCCGTTCGTTCATCCGGACCCGCAGTTTCACCCTCGTCCGCTGGTTGTGAGCGCCATGCGAGGATATTTCTCTGGAGCAGGGGCACAGCGTCTGGACGTGAACCTCCACCCCGGTGATCATGTCGAAAGCGCCTTCTCTGTAAGCGCCGTACAGGCTCGCCTCGTGGCGCATCCAGCTCGGGATGCCCGAAAGGGGCGCTTTTTTGCGGATGAAGTAGGGGAAACGAAATTCGATCTCCGCCTCCGTCGCGTCCAGCTTCCTGCACAACTGCTCCGTCAGCGCCTCGAGGGTCGCGGGGCCTATTTTGCCGTGGTATTCCTCCAGCGTTTCGATGAAGCGGCTCATATGCGTGCCGCGGTATTCGTGAGGAAGCCGCACGGACATGGAGACCGACGCCACCGTGCACTGCGTGCCGCTCTCCCGGTCCCTGACGATGATCGGGTAGCTGACGCTGCAAACGCCCACCCGGTCTATCGTGACGTTTCGGGAATCTCTTTCCTTCTGGACGTCCTTCACCGCGCCGGTCCCCCTGAATCCTCCGATGGAGTTTTCTCTGAGCGTTCGCCCGGGCAAAGCCGGTCTGTGGCCTGAACGCCTGCCTCCGGGCGATCCTCCGCCCTCAGAACGACGCAGCTGGCGGCGGTCTCCCGGACCTCAACGGAAGAAAGTCGGCAGTTGGGGCGCAAAAGCGCCGCCTCGAGCTGTTCCCATACCCACGATGCGATGTTTTCCGCCGTCGGCTGCGCGATAATGTCATTGACGTAAGCGTGGTCCAGCCGCGACACCACGCGCTCCCGAACCGTGGAAGAAAGCTCGCAGAAGTCGAGAATCATGCCCTCCTCGTCCGGGGTTCCCTCCAGAACCACCGCCAGTCGGTAGGTGTGTCCGTGAAGGGCCTCGCATTTGCCATGGTAATGAACCAGATTGTGGGCCGCGTCAAAAACAAATTCCTTACGAAGCAACATTTGTCCTCCCGAAACCTCCCGTCGTCAGTCGATCACATAAGAGTTCAAAGGCGGAAATCCGTTGAAGAAAACCGCGCTGTAGGTCTGCGTGTACGCGCCGGTCGTAAAGATGTAGAGCCTGTCTCCTTCCTCGATGCTGCTGGGCATCCGAAAGGGCTGTTTTTCGTAGAGCACGTCCATGCTGTCGCAGGTGGGGCCCGCGAGAACGTAGTCGTTGGCGTATCCCGTGCGTTCCGAATAAATAGGATACCGGATGCTCTCGTCCAGCGTCTCGATCAGCCCGCCGAACTTGCCCACGTCGAGGTAAATCCATGGAATTCCGCTTTCGCGCTCCTTGCGGGAGATCATGACGACCTCCGACACCAGCACGCCGGCATCCCCGACCATATAACGGCCCGGCTCGACGATCACCTGCGGAAATTCCCCGCCGAAGAACTCGCGCATGTAGTCCGTAATCTCCGCGGCGTAGACGTAGGTATCCTCCACCGGGTGCAGATAATGCGCCGGAAACCCGCCGCCCATATTCACGAGGTCAAGGTCGATGCCCTGCTGTTTTGCGGCGCAGAACAGCTCTTTGCAGTTTTTCAGCGCGACGCGCCACTGGGTGACGTCGTGCTGCTGGGACCCCACGTGAAAGGAAATTCCCCGCGGGTTGAGTCCAAGTTTTTTCGACAGCAGAATATTGTCGAAGACGACGTCGGGCTGCGCCCCGAACTTGCGCGACAAAGGCCAGTCCGCGCCCAGTCCGTCCGTCAGAATGCGGAAAAATACGTCGCTTCCCGGAGCGTGCTCCGCCAGCTTGCGCACGTCGCTCTCCGCGTCCGAGGCGAAGAGGCGAACTCCCTTTTCGTATGCGTATTTGATGTCACAGGCCTTCTTGATCGTGTTGCCGTAGCTCAGGCGGTCCGGGGTCGCTCCCAGCCTCAGCATGAGATCCAGTTCGTAAACCGAGGCGACGTCGAAACAGCTTCCCCTGTCCAGCAGAAGCCGCAGAACATCCTCAGTGGGGTTTGCCTTGATCGCGTAATAGACGTGGGCGTAGGGCATGGATTTTTTCAGCTCGTCGTACTTCCTGCCGACGACGCTCAGGGAGGTGACCAGAAACGGAGTCTGCTTCGTCGAGGCAAACTCCCTGAGTTTCGCAAAACGCTCCTTCGTCATATAGTTGTCCAGGTCAAAAAAATAATCAAACACGTGCACCGCGACATTCCCCCATAAATTGATAGGGTCTGCAGAACAGACCCCAATGCCGCCTATAGTTTAATGCAGATTTTCAAAATGTCGACAGGTAAAAATATGTCGGAGACGGAGAAAACCTCCGTGTGACTTCAGAATATCATTGCAGGAAATGTGCGGGCTTGCCATTCCGGACACGCTGAACAAACCGACGGCCCGGTCGATATTGCCTTATTTTACATGCCTCAGCACTTCTTCCAGAGGTAATCCACATGCCTCGGCCACTTTCTCAGGAGCCATGCCGCCTTCAAGGAAAATTTGAGCTGCTTTTAGTAATTTCTCCTCACTCTGCCTGAGTTTTTCTTCATCCTGCCTGGATTTTTCTTCAGCCTGCCGGCGCATTATCGCTTCCTGTCTAACTTTTTCTTCATCCTGCCTGGATTTTTCTTCAGCCTGCCTGATCTTTTCTTCAGCCTGCCGGCGTTGCGTCTCTGCTTCTCTCAGTCTTGACTCACGGTTCGCTTCGTCCATGGCCAGCTTCCAGTCCAATATATACGCTATGCGCTGATCCCTGTCCGCCATGAAAAGCTTTTCTCTCTCCAGCGCTGCCGCTATCATTGGCTCCTGTTTTGCTATCTGTTCCATTTCTCTGCCTCCTGTTCCCGCAAAATACGCCATCCACCTCTCCAGGCTGTTGTGGGGCGTTTTACAGTTTTTCACGTATTTAGGTATTTCCAGAAAGATCATCTGAAAGTCATTGTTCAGCTTTTTGCCGTCCTTATCGTTCTGAATCGAAAAGCTGTTCCAAAAATCAGATGCGCCCCTGCCCCTGAACTGGTTGTATCCGAGGAGATTGACCGATATCGTCGGCGCGATCTTCCAGTATGGATCTCCCCTGTTGAGCTGGCCTCCGTGAAAAACGCTCCAGTAGCCCACCGACCTCTTCAGAAAATCCGACGCATACTTTGCCTGGGCTTCCATATTTACCTGCTCGCCCCCGTCCATAATCGCCGCGACGTCGAGTCGGCCGCTTTTACCCTTCTTTCTCCGGGGAGATTGCTCCCGATCGATCAGCCGGGCGCTTTGGAACGCCCTCTTCCCCTCGGGGAACACGAAAGCGTTTACCATATCGAGGAACAATGAAATTTGTTCGTCTTTGCAAAAGACGAACTTGAATACGCTATCGAGGAGCCTGTAGACCCGCCCCTCCTCCAAATCCTTCCGGAGCTGTGGTTCCGTCTCCGGAAATTTTGCGGACTTTCGCGATGACAAAACATCAACTCCTTTATTTGCACCCTCTGTTGCAGCATAGATTATAGCATTGCCCCGCGACATCGGGTACAGAAGTGAAAGGACGTTTTCGTCTGAAGGTGAAAATTCCGGCGTCAGGGGGGCAGAAATCCGTTTATCGCTTCAGCCTGGCCTGATTAAATACATTGCGCAGCGCTGAATGTCTGCTATGACAAATCTAAATGAACGATTTTTGAGCAAATCCCGTCTCACGGCCTATTGACGCGAGGGATTTTTGCACTTATTTTATTATGTTGAGTAATTTAAAGTAACGGGGAAAAACGACATCGCTTTTTGACTGCGGGGCAGGAAATTATACCTGACGAGGGACATAAAAGAAACGAGGGAAGACGTATGGCAGTTTGTTTACGAAAAAGGTTTTGCGCGCCTGGATGGGAATTGCGTGCCCGTTCAGGCTTTACGCTGGTGGAATGCCTTCTTTTGATTCTGATTTTTGGACTCTCCATATGGGCGATCATGTCCTCCGCCGTAGCCGCCTCCAACCTGGAGACCTTCGGCCGGATGGAGCTGGGCGCGCGCACCACGGCGGCCAGCCTGTTCGAGGTTCTGGAGTCCTTCAGTCCGGCCAGCCTGGACGCGAATTTCGGCGAGTCCGTGGCCGACGCGATAGCTCTCCTGGGCGGGAGCGGCGACGGGCTCAGAGGCCACACCGTGGCCGCCGTCAGCGTGTCCTCGGCGAACGGGGTGCGCGTCATCAGGCTGACGCTGTCCTCGGCGACGAAGAAAGCCCCCCTCGTCGTAGAGAAGGCCATCAACAGCTACTCCGAAGAGACAGTGGACGACGTCGTCGAATGACGCGCACGGACAGGAGCGACAAGATGAGACCCGGAATGAAGGCCCTTCGGGCTTTTACCCTCGCGGAAATTCTTGCAGGGATGCTTGTGGTGGGCATCATAGGCGCTGCCGTCACGGGATCCATGTGGGCATTGTTTGCAATGTTTTCCCAGACGACGGACTACGCCTCCACGAACCAGGAGCTCGAGAGCATTTTTCAGGTCATCGGCGCCCAGGTCACCAACGCCGGGCTGGGAATGCCCAACAACAGGGTGGGAAAGGGCTCCTTCGCGGCATCCTTCTTCAGCCCGGGCGATCCGCCCATTATGGCCTTCATGGGGGCCGACGGCGCGGATTGGGGAGGGCCCGTGACCCTTGCGGCGAACACCGGCCTGAACGATCTGGACAGCGTCAGCGGGCCTTTTCTGAGGACGCGGAACGTTACCCTGCCCGGCGGCCTGACGGTTTACGGCGGGCCCGTGATGTATTACGCGTGGTCCGTGCCCGCGGGGGTCCGCATCAGAGGCGTGGACGTCGCCGGGGGAGGAGAAATCGAAAAGGGAACCGCAGTGATATTGTCCTTTGCCTCCGGAGACATGGACGCTCTGGAGTCGTTTTACTACAACGGCAGAAACATCGGCATCTCCACGCTCAACAGCCCGGCGACGACCGTCCCCGACGCCTCCACGCGCCGCTGGATCACGTTTCCCACGGTGCGGGTGCCGTTCTGGCTCAGGGGCTGGAACAACAACGGGAGGCCAGAGGCCGGCGGAAGCAGTGGGAGCGACACCGCGCACACCGTCATGGCCCCGGAGAGCCCCGTGAATTTCACCCGGGTTCTTTCCAACTACGAGGAAGTGCACCTCGTGCAGGTGTGCCGCGTTTACCTCGATGGCGAGAATCTGGTGCAGGAATTCTTCGACACCGGATACGCGCTTTCCGGAAATCGCGTAAGGAACGTTCTGGCCTCGGGGGTTGTGGGACTGTATTTCACGTTCGACCCCAGCCGGCGTCTCGTGACGATGTACGTCGCCGCCAGAGGGGCCGACGGCAACCCCGTCGGAAGGCTCGCCTCGTCCCCCCGCGACTGGCCCTCGTTCGCCCCTCCCATCGCCTCGGTGGACCGGAGGTATCGCCTTTTGACGGGAACAATGACCTGGAGGATAAGGAATTGAGAATAAGAATATCGAGGATAAGAAGATCAGTCCTGGGAACAGGGATCATGAGGCAGGGCGGGACGCCGTTCCTGCGCCGTCGCGCCGTCGTCCTTCCCTCGGTGCTGGTCGTCATACTGATGGTGAGCCTCATACTTGTGGGAATTTTCGAGTTCGCGGTGTCTTCCAAAAAGCTCACGACGGTCAGGGGGGATCGTTACAGCGACCAGATATTGGTCTCCGGCTACATCGAGCAGGCCAAGGGAACGCTCATCCACACTATGAAGACGACGGGAGCAGCCGTGCATCCCTCGTTGGGCGGCGCGGACTGGAAGTCGAGGCCGCCGCTGAGCACGGTGGACGACCTGCTGGTCGGTGGGCCGGCCGTCAACATGGAGGTGACGGCCGGGGGAAGAAAACTTCTGCTGAACGTGTTTGACCTCACCTACGACGAGAGCCAGCTGGCGAACGCGAACGCGACGGCGAACATATTGCACGACCCGGAGGAGCTGCGCAGGCTTCCCCCCGCCCTCGACCTCACGAGCAGACAGAAGGGCTCCGAGGGCGGCATGAGCAACGCGGGCAGCACGGAGGGCGCCAGGGACATCGAGGACTCCGACGACGGATCGGCCGGCAGCGCGATCGACCTCCGGTATTTCGGCGCGTACCTGATACGGGCGGAGGTTTTCATGAGCCCGGATCTGCCGCCCCACGATTCCAGACGGGTAAGGCTGACGGAGGAGGCGTTCTTCCAGGTCCTCCCGAGTCCCTGACGCTCAACGGATATAAAAAGAAAAATTGACGGGGTCAGGGGACTGAGGCCCCTGCGGGGTTTTTTGTCGAGGGGCGGAGTCCCGCGGTTTGTTGGCTTTAGTTGTCGTCGACATCGGTATTCGTATTCACAAGTGGCAAACGCCAGGGAGGTTTTATTTTGAGAGGTTTCATCCTGAGAAGGTATTTTACCGCGATGATGGTTTCGCTGGTGTTTTTCCTGTCCCGGGGGGCAGAGGCGGGCGAGTCTTTCCGCCCCATCAAAAAGGACGCCTATCCGGTGGAGGACGCGGTACTGACCGGCGTGCATCCCAACGTGCTCTTTTTGCTGGATACGGGATCGTCCATGACCTTCACCCCGTCCGGCATCATGCCGGACACAGGCGACGGCAGATCTGTGGCCACGAGAAAGGCGCTGGTCGATGCCGGCGCCACCTACGGGGCCGGCGCGCGCCCGTTCACCGCCGGCGGGACGGAAAAGGGCGCCGACAGCTGGGATTCGCGGTATGGCCGCGACGTTTATCAGCGGAACAATATCATCGGGAACCCCGACTGCTACTACACGCCCTTTCCGAACAGGCCATATTTCCTGACCTTCAGGAATCCCGCCTGGGCCAACTGGAACGGGACGGGAGCTTATCCGGCGAATTTCCCCGGCGACCTGAAGCCCTATATGCCGGGCGGGGCGCGCGAGGGGAACCCCGTCCCCGCAAATCTCACGCATCATCTTATCCCGAACGACAGCCGCATGTACCAGATGAAGCTGGCCCTGTGGCGCATTCTTGGGCAGGAGAACGCCGAGACCTTCTCCGCAATGCGGGTGGCCATGGCGACGAGCTACAAGGAGGAGACCTACCCCAGCACGCTCTACGCGGACTTTTACTTTAACCCTGACCGTAACGGCTCCTGGCCCGTCAGGGGCCCCAACTGGCTGGGAATAGGAACGAACGACGCGGGGAACAGCGCTTACGCCGGCATATGGAGAGACTACTACGGAGCCGGCGATACGAGTCAAAAGTGGGCGCAGGTCAATCGCGCGGTGCTGACGGCCCCCTTCGACTACATCTATAAGCAGAAGATCGCCGGGGACGGCAGCCTCAGCTACATCGCCACGGACAACCTGGCCCGGATTCACGAGTTCCTCGACGGCATCGAGGCGGGCAACAGCTCCAACTTCACGAACCGCGAGCTTTATGCGGACGGCAAGACCCCCCTGGCGACCTCCATTTACTCGCGCCATATCATGGCGGGCAGGACGGACACGGCGAACCAGCCCGTCGTCCGTTACGCGTCGCAGATCGCCGGGAACGGCTACGGCGCGGGGAGGATCAAGTTTGGCAGCTACAATATGCACATCGAACTCAGCAATTTTCCCGTCTCCGAGGACCTGCGGCCCAACTCCGGCACGATTCGGGCAGGGCAGGCCCTCGGCAGCGTCATTGATTTCTTCTCTCCTCCCTCGGGCAATCTGGCCTATGACTCCGCCCCCAACTCCACCAGAACGAGCAACACGCTGGGGTATTTCCCCATCCTGGGCTCCTGTCAGTCCAACTGGCTGGTGGTCTTCACGGCGGCCAACGACAGTACCCGCGGCTACACGGCGGCGCAGGCGGCGACGAGGCTCTTCGACGACTCCAGGACCCACATGCGCGGACGTTACTGGAACGGCACGCAGTGGGTGGAGCAGACCTTCACGATGGACTCCGGCATTCGGACCCTGGTGGTCGGCATGGTGGATCCCGACACGAACGACCCGCTGGTCGTCGATCTGAGGGATTCTCTGAACGAGCTGGCTCGCGCCGGGGACCCGATCCTGAGCAACGGCGTCTACGTTCCCAATCCCCACGCGCAGGCCTACTTCGCTACCGACGTGCCCCAGCTGATGGCGAGCCTGAACTCCATCCTGACCCGTATTTCCGCGAGAAAGTTCTCCTCCGGCGCACCCGTCGTCATGCCACTGGAGACGGACGACACGAACAGGAAGGTCCTTTTTTCCTCGTCGTACCGGATCAACACGATGGACCAGTGGGATGCCTGGTTCAGCAGGTACGTGATGTCGGGCGACTTCGACGCCTCAGAGGCATGGGAATTCAACAACGGGGCGCTGGTCCCCGGCCACGCGGCCCGCAGCATCTACACGCCTCTTTGCCCGAAGGGGGACACGAACACGACCTCGACGCTCCTGCAGGCGATAGCCCCCTCTGACATGACGGCCCTGACCGGCGTTCCGGCGGAGCGGGTGACGGACTTCAGGACGTGGCTGCGGGACTATAACGGCCTCCAGATCCTGGGCGACATGGAAAACTCCGGCATGCAGTACGTGGGCTCGCCGGACGTCAGGCCCCTTCTGGACGACGCGCTCGTCGGTCCGCGGGACCCCGTCGTCTACCTCCAGACGAACCGGGGCGTGCTGCACGCGGTGAATTACGAAAACGGCAGCGAGCGGTGGGCCTTCTTCCCCCCGAACATCTTCCAGACCCGACTCAGGGCCCTGAAATTCAGCAGAGATGGAAGCTGGCACGGCGGCGACGGCGTGAACACGGTCCGTTCCGTCGCGCACAACCTTCTGGACGGTCCGCTCACCTTCAGGGATGTGGCCGTGAACGCCGCCGGCACGGACTACAGAACGATCCTCATCGGGAACATGGGTTGGGGCGGCAACGGCCTCTACGCCATGGACGTCACGACCCCCGGGGCCGCGCCGCAGTTCCTCTGGGCGGTGGAAAACGACCGCTACGACGGCGGGCCGTCCAGGGAAGTGGGGCTCTGGGGAAAGAGCGCGGCGAAGGGACTGAACACCGCCCCCTACGCTCAGCTCGGCCTGACCATAGCTCCGACCGTCCTTCTGAGCGCCGACGTCAGCGCCACGGACAGGCGCGACGTCGCCGTTCTGCCCGGCGGAATGGGCTACAACCTCGGATCGGACGACCAGGGAAAGGCCCTTTACGTGATCGATCCGTCGGACGGAGACGTGCTCCGCGCCTTCACGAACACCAGCGGATTCGTGGGGCCGAAGGGTTCGGCCCTCGGGATGGGCGTCGCCCCCATCACCACCACCACGGAAAGCGCGGCGTTCCTTCCGGCGGCGGGCAGCGAGGGGAAAACGGCCTTCTTCACGGCGGACAGCGAGGGCAACGTCCTGTACTGCAACACGGCCCCGGAACTCGCCTCGTGGCAGCTGAGGAGCGTTTTTCAGTTGAAAAGCGCCGCCGGTGCGCCGGTGGCGATCCCGAAGGCCATTTCGGTGGGCAAAAACGCGAAAAGCAACATATGGCTTTTCGGAGGCTCCGCTCCCCTGGACGCCCCGGACAAAGACAGCGAGGGAAAGCAGAGGGGAATCCTCAACCCGCAGAACTGCATCTTCGCCTTCAACTGGACGAAGACCTCCTTCGATCCGGAGCTGACGACGGAGACGCCCGGCATGGAAAGGCTGAAGTACGCGAAGGACAACTCTCCCCTCATGCCGCCTTACGGCGAGGATCTGGTCTCGGGGGACAACAGCTTCGATCCCGACGTCATCAAAGGCTGGTATCTGCCGTTGCGCCCCGCTCAGTCGATGGGGGCCATGGGAACGATGCCGGAGTACGTGACCACGTCTCCCTACCTCTACTACGGCACGCTTTACGTCACGACCTTCGTTCCGCGGGTCAGGATGCCGAACGAGTACGACATCTGCCCGGACCTGGGGCACGCGAAAATCTACGCCCTGAACCCCGAGACGGGAGAGGGGCAGTGGGACGACGGGCGCGGCGGGAAGGGCGTCCAGGCGATCATCATTAAAGACGTGAAAATAACGGGCATGACGGCCATGGGCGGAAGGATGTACGTGGGGGTCAAGATCCTGAAGTCGACGGCTCTGGATGACCTGCCCAGCCAGGTGAGCGCAAGCAGGTTCATCTTCCCGGACAGAACGATGTGGTCGTTCGGCGCGCTGAACTACAGCGGAGAGAGAGCGCCCTCCCTCAGCACCGACGCTCCCTATATTCAATACTGGAAGGATATAATCAGCAGATGAGAAAGATGAAGAAAACGGAGTGGGCAAAGGGTGTTTTGTGTCTGGGCATTTTGTGCCCCGTGATTGCGGCGGCGTTTTTGCCGCCCGCCGCGGAGGCGCTGAAGACGCCGGTCCTGCTGGAGGTCTCGGGAATTTTCAAGGCCCTCGACACGACGGCGAACGTCGTCGTTCTGGAGGTCAACGGACAGGACGCCTCCGCGCCGCTGTTTTACGCCTGCCGGTTTTTGAACGAAAGGGGCGAAGAGATCGAGGGAAAGGCCTTTGCGCAGCGTTACCTCAGACGGCCCGTCACTCTGGAGCTCTTCGA
>JAISSA010000033.1 GCA_031273365.1 Synergistaceae bacterium | reverse complement strand
CTTCGTGAAGACGCTGTTCTTATATTCCCTGTTCACGGGCATCCCGAACAACCCTCCGGCACAATGGATTTCTTTCTGACACAGTTTACAGGAAAAGACTCTGCCTGGCAACAGGGGGACCACCGCTGTCGACTTAAGTTTTTTTTATACCTCTCTCCCGGCCAACCTTTTGAGCCAAAACCGCGGGGCTTCGCCCCCCGACAAAAACCCCGCAGGGGACCCTGACCCCGTTAATTTTTCCGGTTCCTGTTGACGTTGATAGCCTCATTTGTAGTTCTCCACGTCGATGCCCACGATTTTGGACAGACCGGGCTCCACCATCGTCACGCCGTAGATCAGGTCCGCGTGCTCCATCGTGGTGCGCCGGTGCGTTATGACCAAAAGCTGCAGGCGTTTCGAGTACTCCTTCGCCAGATCGGCGAAACGGATCAGGTTGTACTCGTCGAGCGCCGCGTCGACCTCGTCCAGCACCGCAAGAGGCATCCGGGCGACCTCCAGGGCGGCGAAAAGGTGCGCTATAGCCGTCAGGGACCGCTCGCCGCCCGAGAGCTGCGAGATATTCTGCAGGTGTCTTCCGGGGGGACGCGCGTAAATTTCAACTCCCCTGTCCCATATTGTCCCCGCGGCGTCGGGATTTCCCTCCTGTATGCGCAGTTTCGCCTCGCCGCCCGCGAAAAGGCGCTGAAAAAGGGCGTTGAATCGATTGTCGATGTCGGTCATCGCCTGGGTAAAAAGGGTGTCCACCTGTAAATCCGTTTCAGCGATCAGGGCTTCGAGCTCTCCGACGCCCGTTTTGACGTCTTCGAGCTGCTCGGTCAGGTAATCGACGCGTTCGGTCAGGGATTCGTCCTCGGAGAGCGCCCCGAGGCTGTAACTGCCGAGGGCCCGAAGCTCCCTTTCCAGACGGCGCATCATGCCGGGCAGGTCGCGCACGTCCTCGATGCGGGCGGCTTCTTCCACGTCGTAGGGGTATTTTTCGTCCCACATTTCCCGCATCTGCTCGATCTCCGATCGCGTGGAGGCGACGCGCTCGGTCAGCGCGGCGATTTCGGCCCGCAACGCGACAAGCGCGGCCTCCGCCTTCTGCTCTCTCGCCCGAACGCGCTGCTGACGGTCGTGTTCCCGGCGAACCCTCCCCCGCTCCTCCTCCAGACGCGCGCGGAGGTCTTCGATTTCATTTCGAAGGGCAAGCTGCTGACGGCCCATGTCGGAGAGGCGGAGCCTCAAATCTTTTTCCTCCGAACGTCCCGCCTCGAGCTCGGTTTTTATGACCGCGACGCGCCCCTCGAGGTCGTCGCGCTCCCGGCGGATTCGGGTCAGCATGTTGACCGCCCCCCGCAGACGTTCCTCGATCAGGTCCATCTCGCCCCGGGCGACGCCCGCAAAAGAGGGCATTTCTCCGTCGCCGGGCTCCCGGCCCCTCAGCTCGGAAAGCTGCTCCTCGAATTCGGCGATTTCCGCGTCGAGCGTCAGAAGCTCTCCCCGAATGGCCTCCATTTCGGCCAGCGACGAGTTTTTTTCCGACTCGATACGCGCAACGTCGGCATTCAGGCCCTCGAAGGCCCGCCGCGCCGCCTGCAGTTCGCTTCTGCTCCGCGCCACGACGAGACCCAGTTCTTCCCTCTCCATGGCCGCTTTCTGCTCCCGTTTTTCGGCTCCGGCCAGCTCCGCCCCGGCGTCCCCGATCTTCCGCCTGAGGGCGTCCGTCTGCGCGGCCAGCTCCGCCACCCGCTGATTGTGGCTTATGGCGCCCCCGCTCTGACGCGTGCGGCCGCCGCTGACCGTGCCGGACGGAGCGAAGACCTCCCCCTCCAGCGTCACGATGGGAAACCTCGCCCCGTTTTTGACCATGCCGCTGCCCAGCGCGTAGTCCCGAACCACCAGAAGGTCGCCCAGAAGGTGCTGCAGCGCCGGTTCCCAGGGAGACCGGGGAACGACCAGCTCGATGCCCCATCCCACAGCGCCTGCGGGCAGGCGAAAGCCCGCGTCCGGAAAGCGCGGACGGCAGCGCTCGAGGGGCAGGTACGTCACGCGGCCCGCGCGGCGCTGTTTCAGGAGCTCGATGCCCTCCTGCGCCTCGTCGAAGGTGTGCACCAGAAGCCAGAACTGCCGTCCGCCCAGGTACGCCTCCAGAGCGGGGGTGACCTCGGGGGGACAGGAAAAGGCCTCGGCCACCACCTCCGGGTGCGAGGCCATTTTCCCGAGTCGCGAGGCCGAGAGCAAAACCCGCGTGGGCTCGGGGTATATGGACGATTCGGTGTTCTCCCGCGTCGCGTCCAGCTCCGCCTGTCGGGTCACCAGCTCCCGTTTCATCTGCTGCAGGAGGGCGGCGTACTTCTGACAGGCCGCGTAAACGTCGGCGTACTCCACAGAAAGCCCCTCATGCCGTTTTTCGAGGGCGACGATCTCCCCCTCCAGCTTCGCGATCGTCGCGGCAAGCGGTTCCCGTTCAGCCGCAAGCCGCAGAAGTTCTTCTCCGCTTCGCTCCTGCGACGAGGAAAGCGCCCTGAGCCGGGCCTCCCGCTGGGAACGCAGCAGGGCGCGCCCGGCGTATCCGTCCTGCAGCGCCTGAAGGCGCGCGCGCTCCCGCTCGGCGTTTGCCCTGCCCTCTTCAATGCGGCGCAGCATCTCCTCGAAGGCGGCGCGCTTCGTATCGAGGTCCGCCCGAAGCGCCGTCTCCTCGTGCTCCGTTTTTTGCAGCTCGGACTCTACGGTCTGAAGGGTGTTTTGGGCCCGTTCCACCTCCGCTCCGAGGCTGGCCCGATCCGACAGGATGCCCCGTATTCGCGTCGCCGCGGAGAAGCACTGCCGGCGCAGCGCCTCCCTGCGGCCGGTCAGGTCCTGCTCCCTGACGAGAAAATCCTGCTCGTCGAACCCGCCGCGGCGCAGCCTCTCCTCCGCCGCCGTCGTCGCGGCGCGCCACAGAGCCCTCCACCGGGCGGCGAGATCCTCGTGTTCCGCCATCGACTGAAGGCGGCTGCGGTCTTCCCGGTCTTTTTTTTCCAGAGACAGACGCCGGGAAAAATAAAAGTCCCGCCGCACGTTCTCCAGGTTGTCGAGGATGCCCTTCGCCTCCACGGCGATCGCGACCTCAGGCGCTATTTCCTCCCTGCGCTTTTCCAGCTCGGCCACGAGCGTGTTGATGCGCTGCATTTCGGTCATGGCGGACGCGAGGCGCAGGTACGTCTCCTCCCGCCGCTTTCGATAGCGGTCGATCCCGAAAAGCAGCTCCAGGTGACGACGGCGTTCCATGGGGCGCTGGTGGATGACCTCGGAAACCTCGCCCTGCCCGATGAAGGCGAAGCTGTCCCCCGAGAGCGTAAAGCGATCCTTGAAGTCGTTCAGGTCCTGCAATCTGATTCTGGTGGAGTCGACCAGCAGCACGGAACCGCCCTCCGTCGAGTACTGCCTGCAAAGCGTCGCCGCGTCCTCCTTCTGCCGGAGCCTCAGAGCGACCTCCGCCTCCTTCGAGGGGTTCACCGTGGCGCTGCCCTGAAAGATCAGGTCGCTCTGGCGCTGGATACGCAGAACCGAGGGGCTGCTCTCGCCCAGCACCCAGCGCAGCGCGTCCAGAATGTTGCTCTTGCCGCTGCCGTTGGGGCCCACGATGGCCGTCAGTCCCTCGGAAAAGGAAAATTCGCAGCTCGCGCCGAAGCTTTTGAATCCCTTAAGACGAAGGTACTCTATGGACAACTACCGCGCCCTCCCGCTCTTCCATCTGTTTCACGCGTCGCTCGATCGCCTCGCAGGTGCCCTGAGCTTCGACGCGATACCTGCTCCACGCGAACTCCGGGACTCCCGCTATCAGGATTTTGTGCCCCAGCTCCTCTTCCCAGAACGCCAGGTAGGTGTCGTTCACGTACTGCGCCACGGCGGAACCGGCCTGCAGCAGAACGGCCTCGACCCTGTTGGCGTGTCCGATCTTGCGCAAAAAACGCTTCATCGACATCGCGACCGTGTCCTCGCGCAGGACCCATCCGTTATCGCCGCAAAAAGGACAGCCGCGCGTCAGAATGGACTTCAGGTCCAGCCGGCCCCGTTTGCGCGTGATCTCGACGAGCCCCAGCTGCGTCATGCTGAAAACCCGCGCCCTCGAGCGGTCGGACTGGAATACCTCCTCCAGCCGCTCCAGAAGGCTCCGGCGGTCCTCCTCGAACTCCATGTCGATGAAGTCGATGACGACGATGCCGCCGATCGCGCGCAGGCGAAGCTGACGGGCGATCTCGTCCGCCGCCTCGAGGTTCGTGTCGAGGACGGTGTGGCGCATATCCCTGTCTCCGATGTACTTGCCCGTGTTGACGTCGATGACCGTCAGGGCCTCGGTGTGCTCGATGACGAGGTACGCGCCGCTCCGCAGCCACACCTTGCGCTCGAGCGCCTGCTCGATCTCCCGTTCAATGCCGTAATACTCGAATATCGGAACGACCCCCCGATAAAGCGAGACGTCCGGACGATCCTCTCCGTACAGCATGGAGACGAAATCCCTGACGTGCGCGAACTCGTCCTCCCCGTCCACCAGAATTTCGTCGATGTCGCCGTGGACCTCGTCCCGCAGCACCCGCCCCAGGAGCCCCATATCCTTGTACAGAAGGCAGGGCGCGGCCTGTCGGGACGCGTTGTACTCGATCTCCCGCCACAGCGACAGAAGAGACTGGACGTCCTGAGCGAGGGCCTCCCCGTCCACGCCCTCGGCGGCCGTCCGGATGATGACGCCGAAATCGTCGCCCCGCAGCTCCCGGGCGAAATGGCGCAGGCGCTTGCGCTCCTCCTCCGTGGAAATGCGCCGCGACACCCCCGCCTCGTCACCGTGGGGAATCAGCACGAGGTAACGGCCGGGCAGAGAAAGGCGCGGAGTGACGCGGGCGCCCTTGTTTTTCCGCGCGGTCTTGGTCACCTGCACCACGATCTCCTGATTGGGCGCGACGTCCATGCCTTTGGCGTCGTTCAGGTACAAAAATGCGTTGCGTCCATCGCCGATGCTGACGAACGCCGCATTGATGCCGGGGAGAACGCTCTCGACCCGAGCCTTGTAAATCTCCCCCGCCTTCTGATGGTCCCACATGCGTTCTATGAAAATTTCCGACAGCCGGCCGTCCTCGAGGATCGCCACCCGCGTCTCCTCGCTCTCCCGAGTGTCGGCCACTATTTTTCTGTCCGGAATTCTTCTCTCTGGAATTTTTCTGTCTGAATTTTTTCTCCCTGAAATTTTTCTCCCTGAAGACACGCAATGCCCTCCTCTGATGAAAAACCCTGACAGTCCGGTCGTCCCATTCCCCCCAAAGCCAGAGGCTCCATTTGAATCCCGTTCCAGCGGCCCAGCCCCATGCGGACAATGCACAGATCCTGCCATCCCGCGACGATTTTCGACGCGACAAGCGCCCTGACCCAGCCCCCGAGGCCATTTCCCGCCGGGTTGGCCAGGACGAGGGAAATTTTCGCGCCCGCGTCCCCGTCGGATTCCTCGAGGGACGCGCTCAGCACGTCTTCGCCGTAATGCGCCCGCAGGTGCGACAAAAGCCCGCCGACGTGCGAAGTTTTGCCGGCGACGCGCCCGTTCGGCCAGATCAGGCAGTGCGCCGCCCGGCAGTCTTTGCCCAGCGACGGGGCGTCTTCCGCCAGCGCGCGACACGCCACGACGCGAAAACCCTCCGGCATCTGCCCGTTCCAGAGGAATGGGGAAATGCCGTTTTCCCCCTCCTCCTCCAGCCAGATATCGACCGGTTCGCACAGCGCGACGATCCCGGCGGGGAGCTCCGGGCCGAAACTCATTCTGGCGTGAGGAGAAAAGCCCTGCGTCAACCGCAGCTTTATCCCGGCGCGGCCCGCGGCGCGCGTAAAAACCGTGGCCAGCGCCAGATGCGGCACGAAACAGGCCCCCCCTCTTTTTTCATAGAACAGACGAACGCGGCCCATTTTCAGGAAACCCTCTCCTTCGACGCCGGCGGGACGCAGCCCATGCCGCAGGCGGCGCACTCCCGGCGGCAGTCGGCTGTCAGGCGCGCGCCGTACGCCGCGGAGCGCTCCCTCCACAGGAAGGACTCCGTGACGCCCACGTCGATGTGCCCCCACGGCAGCAGCTCGCCCCGCTCCCGCCCGCGCGTGTAATCGTCCGGGTTCAGCCCGCATTCCTCGAAGGCGGCGAGCCAGCGGGAGAGGTCGAACGTCTCGCTCCAGCCGTCGAACCGCGCTCCCCTGCGCCAGGCCCGTTCGATCACGTCGGCCAGCCTCCGGTCTCCGCGGGCCAGCACTCCCTCCAGAAACGACTGTTCCGGCTCGTGATACTTCAGGGAAAGGGCCCTGTCTCGGACCTGCCCTTTGAGATAACGCCCCTTTTCCCTGAACTCCCCGATCGTGTTCTGCCGCTCCCACTGGAAGGGCGTGTGCGCCTTCGGCACAAAACCCGCGACGGAAACGGCGACGGAGGCCCGTTTTCGCCCCATCTTCCGCGCGAGAGCGACGACGGCCTGGGAAAGATGGACGATGCCGTCGAGGTCCGCCTCCGTCTCGGTGGGAAGGCCCATCATAAAGTACAGTTTGACCCTGTCCCAGCCCGCGGAGAAGGCCTCGCCGAGACAGGAAAAAATATCCTCCTCGCTGATGCCCTTGTTGATCACGTCCCGCAGCCTCTGGGTCCCGGCCTCGGGCGCGAAGGTCAGTCCCCCGCGCCGCACCTTCTGCAGGCGGGCCGCCAGGTTTACGGAAAAGCCGTCCATGCGCAGGCTCGGGAGGCTCAGGCGAACGCCCCGCTCCGAGAGGCGCGGCGTCAGGTCCTCGATCACCCGATCGATCGCCGGGTAGTCGCACGACGCCAGAGAAAGCAGGCCCGCTTCCTCCCAGCCCGTCCGGCGCACCAGGGTCAGCATCGCGCTGACGACCGATCCGGGCTCGCGCTCGCGCACGGGCCGGGACGTCATCCCCGCCTGACAGAAACGGCACCCGCGCGAACAGCCGCGAAACAGCTCCAGCGCCGCGCGATCGTGCACGATGCCGACGGAAGGAACGATCATGGAATCGGGAAGCGGCGCGTCCTCGAAGGAAGAAACGAACTGTCGCCGGACGGTCGACGGCGCGGCCGGAGAAGATTCGGAGGCAGATTCGAAAAAAACCCCTTTTTCGTCGTATCGGGGACGAAGCAGCGAGGGAACGTAGACGCCGGGAACGCGGGAACACCGCGCAAGACGCTCCGCACGCCCCTCTTTCCGGGTTTCCTCCAGAAGGGAAAGCAGATCGGGAAGGACGACCTCGCCCTCGCCCACGCAGAACAAATCGATGAAGGGCGCGACGGGCTCGGGGACGAACGCCCCCGGACCGCCGGCGATGACGAGAGGGTGCTCCTCGCCGCGGTCCTCCGAGCGGAGGGGAATGCCCCCCAGGTCCAGCATCGTCAGGATATTGGTGAAGCTCAGCTCATGCTGCAGGGTAAAACCCACGAGGTCGAAATCGGAGAG
>JAISSA010000167.1 GCA_031273365.1 Synergistaceae bacterium | reverse complement strand
ATCTTTTTGAACGGCGCGATTCTGGGCATGCAGAGAGCCGAAATTCGAAAAAACTTCGACGCCATCGTCGACTTCGCCGGGGTGGAGCAGTTTCTGGACACGCCGGTCAAGCACTACTCCAGCGGCATGTACGTCCGCCTCGCCTTCGCCGTGGCCGCGCACCTGGACACCGAGATCCTGCTGGTCGACGAGGTGCTGGCCGTCGGCGACGCCGAGTTCCAGAAAAAGTGCATGGGAAAAATGGACGAGGTCAGCCATAAAGAGGGCCGGACGATTTTGTTCGTGAGCCATAATATGGGGGCGGTAAGGCAACTGTGCAGCAGAGTCATTCGTTTAGACAGAGGAACCATAGGGGACGACAGCGAAAATGTTCCCGAGAGCATTAGAAAATATTTGGAGATAGATTCTCACGTCAACTTTGTCTCTGAGTGGAAAAATTTGGATAATCAGTTTCAAAACGAGTGGTTTCAGCCTTTAAGATTTGGATTGTACGGCCAAAACGGCCAGGTTATTTCCTGGCCTGTAGATCGCCACGACGAGGTATGGCTTGAGATCGAGGGTAAAATAGAGCACGTAAACCCTTCACTATCGGTAGGATATCTTTTATGTACCGAGGAAAGAATATCTATTTTACCCAGTTTTTACACCGATTTAATCGGCAGTGAAATGGATTTGGGGCTTTTAAGCGGACATGTATGTCTCAGGACAAAAATCCCGGTTTCTTTCTTAAACAATGGGATTTATTCTTTTGAGCTGCAAAGCGACCTTTATCTCCAGGAATGGATTACACGTCCTTTTGTCGACGCGCCCCATGTCTTCATGAATTTGGATGGAATTTTGAGCCGTTCTCCGCTCTGGGTAGAGAAACGCCCGGAAATTTTAGCGCCTTTAATTCCGTGGGAATTGAAAAAGACGGAAAATCAATAGAGAGTACGGGGCAGGTAAAATCATGCGTGTGGGTTTTTATATCAAATGGGACAAAGGCTCTTTATCGGCAAAAGGCAACGTTTTCGGGGAAGAACTGCTGGCGGAATCCCTTTGTCGAGCGGTTTCAGCGTTCGACGAAGTCGAGGAAGCCCGTTTGTACGCGCCCAACGCTCCAGTACAAGGCCCCCTGGATGTTCTTATTTACCTCAACGACACTCCCCCCTGTCGAGAGTGGGCGAAAAAACATATTTTGTATCTGCAAAACGGCTACGAGTCTTTGAGTTACGAATTCTCCGGCGTGGACAATTTTTTGCGAAATTTTTATCTCCATAATTATGATGGATATGTGTTTTTTGCGAAGCCTCTGCTGGAAGCGCACAAACAAAATGGACGCGAGGGGATATACCTGCCTTTTGGTGTGGACACCGCCGTATTTTCTCCACGGGAAAAAATGGATCGATACGCATGCGAGGTCTCATACGTCGGCAACGACATAAAAGGAACGGAGCGCACCATGCGCTATCTCTACCCGGCGGTGGAGTTCGACTTCGCGCTGTACGGCAACTGGGATTGGGTGACGCCCCGGTACAGGTTCAGAATTTGGAAGAACCGGGCGTTGAGAGAAAGCTTTCCCCCGTATAAAGAAATTTTCCGCGATATATCCAGAGGGAAAATTCCGCAGGAGGATGTCCCCGCGCTTTACAGCAGCTCCGGGGTCAATTTGAACTGTACGCTGCAAAGCTGCGTCGATTGGGACGTCATCACATTACGCACGTATGAAGTTCTGGCCTGTAAAGGCTTTTTGATCACGGATAAAGTCCCTTCAGCGGAATCCACGCTGAAGGATAAGGTCGTTTTTACGGATGGAGACGCTGACCTGACAGAGAAAA
This sequence comes from Synergistaceae bacterium, assembly GCA_031273365.1. Taxonomy (GTDB): domain Bacteria; phylum Synergistota; class Synergistia; order Synergistales; family Aminobacteriaceae; genus JAISSA01. The sequence continues at coordinate 21,378 of JAISSA010000167.1, read as the reverse complement.
TAAAATATTACCTGACACATGACGAAGAGCGTCTTGCCATTGCAGAGAGGGGATATAACCATGTCATCGCGTATGAGTCGATTGAGTCCAGGGCGAAAACGCTTATGCAGTACCTGAGGGATATTGTTGTATGAAAATCGTTCTGGCTAACCCTCCTGTCGTGTACTCGAACAGCGCAACGCCGAAAAACGACTTCAGGTTCAGGGAGTTTGTAATTTCTCGTAAGTTATGGCGTCTAAAAGGGTTTCCTCGCTTTTATCATTTTATGAATCATTGCTTCGGTCCTGGGAAAGGCGTACGCTATGGCGTCAGAGCGGGATCGAGATGGCCGTTCACCCTGGGTGCGCCAACCGAGTACGCTCCCTACCCCTTTATTATGGGATATACGGCCGCTGTCCTGGCTGAAAGAGGATTTGACGTGGAGCTCATGGACGCCGTCGCCTGCGGAGAAGTGAACTATCGACGTTTTTTGGAACGCATTCGACGTGCGCGGCCAGATATTGTCTTGTTGGAGTGCTCCACTCCTACTATTGTCATCGATCTATGGTTTGCTCAAAAAGTTGCTGATTTTGCAGAAGTCGCCTTGGCGGGACCGCATCTCGTCCATGATGCAGAAAAAACGGCTTTTGAAAATCGGCATATAAAGTACTTTTTAAAAGGAGAATATATATTAAGTGCCCTGCGCATGATGGAAAAAAGAACCGGAGGCATATACGATTCTGAAATCGTAAAAGATCTGGATGATATTCCCTTTGCCTATCGGAATTTTGAAGAAAGCCTGCTATATTACGATCCTTCCATGCCCACACCCAGGCCGCAGCTGCAAATTTACGCGAGCAAAGGTTGCCCCTTTAAATGCACTTATTGTCTCTGGCCCCATACCATGTATCGGGGAAACGTCGCGTTGCGCTCTCCCGATAAAGTCGCCGAAGAAATTCGGTTGTGCGTGGAAAAGCAAAACTACAGGAGCATCTTTTTCGACGACGACACCTTCAACCTCGGAGATGACCGCATCAGTGCGCTGTGCGATCATCTGAAGCGGATCGGGCTGCCCTGGACGATGATGGGGCGTCTGGATTGCTCTCCTCTGTGGCTTTTCGATAAAATGATCGACTGCGGCTGTGTGGGGATGCGTTTCGGCATTGAAACCTTCGACGCTGAGGTATCGCGAAAAATAAAGAAAGGCCTGAAGGCGGAAGATGTGAAGAGCGTGCTGCGGTACCTCTGCAACACGTATCCCCGGTTGATGTTGCATGTCACTATGATGAAAAATCTTCCGGGCCAGACCCGGGCGATCCACGAACGCGATATGGAGATTTTGAGCGATATGGGTTTTTCCCTCACAAACCCTTACAGGAGTTATCAATTGAGCAGTTGCGTTCCCTTTCCGGGAACGGCCCTTTACGCGGACATCGTGAAAAGATACGGCATGGAGGGACTTTCCGACCATAAAATGTACGATGGTTCTCAGGAAGGTTTCAATCAGATGATGGAGCGTCTTTATGATTAAGGTGCTGCTGGTCGGGGCCTCGAGTTTTTTAGGGCACGCCCTTTTCCGGGGATTGGCCGCTGAAAGAGGCGTTCTCACCAGGGGAACCTGTTTTTCCAATCACACAGACGCTTCGTTCGCGCCTTTGGACATCACCTCGGCCCCGCAGATAGAAAAGATTTTAGACAGGGAAGCTCCCGACTGTATCCTGTGGGTGGCGGGCAACAAAGATCTCAAAAAATGTCAGGAAGATTACGATTTTGCTTATCGCATCAACACGCGCCCCGTGCTGGATTTGACAGAGTGCCTGGCTCGTGGAAAACAAAAGAGCAGGGTGCTTTTCATTTCCACGGATTACGTCTTCGATGGCAAAAAGGGAGCCTATAAGGACACGGATGCTCCCATGCCCGTAACAAATTATGGAAAAACCAACGCATTGGCCGAGGAGCTTTTACTGAACTCGGGCGTCGATTTTAAAATTGTCAGAACTGCGGCGGTGATGGGACAGGGGGGACAGTTTTTCGACTGGCTCATCAAAAGTTTACTGAAAAACGAAGAGCTGTCGCTTTACTCCAATGTGATATTTTCTCCCACTCCAATGAATTTACTGGTTCAGGCTTTTATTGATTTGATACTGAATTATGACGCCTTTCAACAAAAAATTCTACACCTGGTCGGAGACGTCCCGATGAGCCGATACACGTTTGGAAAGCTCGTCGCCGGCATTTTAGGCAGCAGGTCTGTTCTCGTGCCCTCTCAGGTTGATTTTTCTTCTGTTTTGTTTCAGGAAAATCTGTCTCTTGTTCCTTCCCCATGTATGAAAAAGTACAATAACGTTTCTTTTAAGGAGCGCCTTGCCGATGAAGTCAGAACTGGTATATAGAATTGATCGCTATGCGCGGAGGGAAGATCCGCGCGGTTGTTTCGAAGGATTGATCCACTGCGGCAGCTGGCAGGAGATCAATCTGATCACGAGCTATGCCGGCGTGACGCGTGGCGGGCATTATCATAAAAAGGCGGACGAATTGTTTTTTATCATTGAAGGCGAGATCGCTGTTCAGGCAAGAGAAGTTATCGACGGCACACCTGCGGCGTCTCCCGAGGATTTCCGTTTTGCTCAGGGAGATGTTTTTATCGTCCGTCGAAATGTATACCATACCTTTCACATCCTGAAACCGTCTCGGTGGATCAATGCGCTTTCCGTCGCGTTCGATGAGAATCAACCCGATATATTCACGCCAGGGGCGGACCTGGAGTAATGTTTTTTCAGGGGAATTTCGCTTCATCAGGTAAGAAAGGGCACAGAGGGAGCTTCTGTCATGCATGAACGGGGAAACGCCATTCAGGTGGTTTTGGCTGTTTACGACCCTTCCGGGACCTACTCCCGCCACGCGGGGGTGGTTATGACGTCGCTGTTCTCCAACACCCAAAGCAGGATCGATGTCACGATTTTGCACGACACGACCCTGACCGGGGACAACAGGCGCCGTTTCGAGCGGACGGCGAAACGCTGGCAGCAGCGTGTGAGTTTCATCGACGTTTCGGAGTATATTCTTAAAGTCTTCTCCGACCCCGACAAAGAAGGAAGACGATTTTCCCGGGGGGCGTTATTCCGCCTTTTGATCCCGGATCTGTTGGCCGTTCCCAAAGTTGTTTATCTCGACTGCGACGTCGTTGTAAACATGGACATCGAAGAGCTTTGGAACGTACCTGTCGATAACGCTTTTCTGGCTGCGGTGAGAAGTCTGCAAACCAACGTAACAAGGGATATTACGTTTCGGGAAAAAATAAGGACCTGGATCATAGGCTGCAGACCGGATCTCCAATTTTGTTCTGGTGTCCTTCTGATGAATTTGGAACGAATCCGTGGAAAGTATGATTTTCTTCAGGAGGCTTATCGCTATTTTAAGCGGTATGGGCATGTTTCTGACTGCGCAGACGAAGATTTTCTTTTTACGCTTCTCCACGAAGAGACGCTCCTGATCGACACTCGCTTCGACTGCTTCAGTGGAGGCGGCGACATTGACAATCGGATCGTCCATTTCATCGGAGACCCCAAACCATGGAAGGCTCCACAAAAAATCCCGGAGCATTTTTTATACTGGAAAGTTTTTATGGAATCCGAATGGAAAGATCAATTTTGTGATGCTTTAGTCGAGGTATTTAAAGGCAAACCCCTTGAACATTATCGCTCGCTGGAATGTATCAGACTTCTTTTGCGACGGATTCCAGGACATCTGCGTCTCGACAGATGTTATGATTTTTGTAAAAAAGCGGGGATTATCTTTAAGGAATTGTACCTTTCCTGCTTTGTATATCGAAAACAGGGTTCAGAGAAGAGCGGGAACTGAATTATGGCTTCTTTTAAATACCTGGGACGTACCATTGCGGCGCTGCTCAAAGAAGAAAACCCGAGAGGGCGTTTTTGCAATATAAACTGCGCCGGGGAAGTGATTTTTCCCGCGGAGAAGTTTACGATGCGCGACTGCCCGGATACGGAAGGGGAGCTCCATCACTTTTTTAAGGGCTACGAAACGGCCATCCCCGCTTTTTACGTCAGAAGCCTGAAAAATGGGATGTGCTACACCTCCGGAGAGGAGGTTTACACGAGTGAGGGACAGGTGATTCTGGATCACACGACGCTCAGGAAGACCCCGCCGGTTCGCTGGAGACGTTTTCTGAAAGACGTAACGCACATAAGGGGCAAAGTTGCGCAGTTAAGGCAAATTGGCTGGGAAAATAATTATTATCACTGGCTCACCGAGTGCCTGGAGAGTTTATATTTAATCAGAAAATCCGGCTTCCGCCCTGACTTTTACGTCATCGCCAACGCCCTGAACTTCCAAAAACAATGGCTGTCGCTCCTGGGCATAAAGGAGGAACAGATTATCGCCGCGGATAAATTCATTCAGGCGGATGAACTCATCGTGCCCGATCTCCTGAATAACTGGTATCCCGTCGATTTCAGAAAAAAGCTGGGTTATCAGAAAAAATGGCTGCCTCACTGGATTCTCGAGCTCTACAAAGAAACCGTCATCCCTCGCACAGGGGTGCGAAAAAACAAAAAGAACATCTTCGTCAGCCGGCAAAACGCGCCATATCGCAGGTTGTTGAACGAAAATGCCCTGCGCGCCCTGCTCGATAAATACGACTTCACGACGGTCCATACGGAAAATTTATCGGTTGAAAAGCAGCTTGAGATTTTTGTCGACGCTAAAACCATAGTGGGCGTTCATGGCGCGGGCCTGACGAATGCCATGTTCAGCGATCGGGGGACGCCTGTGCTCGAACTGAACACCCAATATTACCACGATTCCAGCTACAGGGTTTTATTTTCGCAGACAGGACACCCTTATCACTATATGATTGGAGAGACTCATGACACGTCGGTTCCGGCCAATGAAGAAAATGTGCATATCGACCCCGGGAAATTCGAATCGGCTCTGCGGACAATTACGGGACGATAACCCCGAAGCGTTATCGCTGACGGAGTGACGATGGGTTCTCAGGACGCGAGACAGCCTGCCCCTGTGGCTTTTTTTGTCTATAACCGCCCGGATCACACGCGCAGAACTCTGGAAGCGCTTCGCGTCAACAGGCTCGCGTCGGCCAGCTCTCTTATCGTTTTTTCTGATGGCGCGAAAAATGAAGAATCTGCCCCGTTGGTCGAACAGGTACGGCAGTACATTGATGCCATTGATGGGTTTGCCGCCGTGACGGTAGTCAGGCGTGATAAAAATTATGGTCTTTCCGGCTCCATCATCGACGGCGTCACGCAGGTCGTGGAGCAATATGGGAAAATTATAGTGCTTGAGGACGATCTTATTACAAGCCCATATTTTTTGGACTATGTAAACGACGGACTTGAACTGTACGAAAATGTGGAAGAAGTGGCTTCCGTCAACGCGTATATGTACCCCATCGGAGGATTGCCGGATATCTTTTTTTTGAGAGCGGCGGATTGTTGGGGTTGGGGAACGTGGAAACGAGCGTGGAAACTGTTTGTTCCCGATGGCGTCAGGTTATTGAAAGAAATTGTTAAAAATGATCTTGTCGACACATTCAATTTCTATGGTTCCTATTCGTACCTGGATATGTTGAGGGATCAAATCAATGGGAAAAATGATTCATGGGCCATTCGATGGTCCGCCTCTGTATTGTTACAGAAACGCCTGGGGCTGTACGTGGGAAAATCCATGGTTTGGAATATTGGCTTCGACGGATCCGGAGTTCACTGCGGACATGCTCCTCTGAATCGTTATGGGGTCCCTTCAGAAAGGCAAAAGGTCGCGTTGCATCTTCTTCCGTTGGCAGAGGACAAGATGAGCGCTGCATTGGTAGGTAAATATATATCGGAAAATTTTTCTCCTCCGCGTGGGTGGAAGGGCGTTGCCAAAAGAATCCTCGGAAAGCTGGCCAATATTTTGTCAGGGGAGGAACGATAAAACCGTGAGTTTGTTTGAAAAAATATGAGGTAAGGTGATGCGTTTTAAATCGCGAAGAATAGCGCGAACGACGTATTCTTCAATGAGCCTGGATATAAAAATCCGAGACTTCAGGATAAAAAGTAAAGCACGAGGTGCATAACTATGGAAGAATATCCTTTGAACTTCATCCGCTTTAACAATATCACCTATGGGATCATCGTGCGTTCTGCATTTGTGGAGGACAACATCCACTTTTTCACCCCTCCCGAATTTTCTCAACAACTGGCCTATATGCACCATCCCAGGGGCAAACTGATCGAACCGCATGTCCACAATCCCGTCCCACGGGAGGTCCATTACACTCAGGAGGTGCTTTTTATCCGCAGGGGGCGGCTTCGCGTCGATTTTTACGATGAGGATCGCAACTATCTCGAAAGCCGGGAGCTGGGTGCCGGGGACGTTATTCTTCTGGCTGGCGGAGGGCACGGTTTCGAGGTTCTGGAGGAGATCGAAATGATAGAGGTTAAACAGGGTCCCTATGCCGGAGAAGCGGACAAAACCAGGTTCCCGGGTCTGGACGCCTCCCAAATCAGGTTGCCCGGAAAGTGAGGTATGATCATGATTTCGAACGTTCCCGTCAACGAGCCCGATTTATCGGGTAACGAAAAAAAATATCTGAACGAGTGCATCGATACCGGCTGGATTTCCTCCGAAGGGCCTTTTGTGGGGCGCTTCGAGAAGGGCATGGCCGACCTGTGCAGGCGCAGACACGGCGTTGCGGTCTGCAACGGCAGCGTCGCTCTGGATACCGCCCTGCAGGCTCTGGATTTGCCGAAGGAGTCGGAAGTCATCATGCCTTCTTTCACTATCATATCCTGCGCTTCCGCAATCACGCGGGCGGGCTGCACGCCCGTCCTCGTCGACAGTGACGCTATGACGTGGAATATGGACGTCTCCCGGATCGAAAATAAAATCACCTCCGAAACGAAAGCCATTATGGCGGTTCATCTCTACGGCCTGCCCGTGGAAATGCGCTCTCTGATGAGTATTGCGGCAAAATACGATCTCAGGGTGATCGAGGACGCGGCGGAGGCGACAGGGCAGGAATGCGACGGAGCGCCCTGCGGCTCTTTCGGTGACGTCAGCTGTTTCAGTTTCTACCCGAACAAGCACGTGACGACAGGCGAGGGGGGAATGGTTCTTTGCGACGACGACGCGCTTTTTAAAAAATGCCGTTCTTTACGTAATTTGTGCTTCGCTCCTGAACGCCGTTTCGTGCACCGTGAGCTGGGATACAATTTTCGGATGTCGAACATCCAGGCCGCTCTCGGGGTGGCGCAGCTTGAAAGAATCGAGGCGACGCTCAGAAAAAAGCGTTACATCGGCGCGCGCTATCAGGAACTCTTAAGCGGGATAAAGGGGCTGCAGTTGCCTTTGCCGCGGACGGATTACGCGGAAAATCTCTACTGGATTTTCGGCATCGTCCTCGATGAAGACGTTCCCGCCGACGCGGGAGAATTCGAGAAACGCCTTCAGGCGAGAGGCGTGGGAACGCGTCCCTTCTTCTGGCCCATGCACGAACAACCAATTTTTCAGGAGCAGGGCCTGTTCAGGGGAGAACGTTATCCCGTTGCGGAAAAATTGGCCAGGAGGGGATTTTATATCCCCAGCGGGCTTGCCCTGACGGACGAGCAGATGGAGTACGTCGCCGCTCAGGTCAGGGCTGTCGTCGAGGAGGTGGCCTGATTGCCCGTGTTTGGGGATTACAGCAAATATTACGATCTTCTTTATCAGGACAAGGATTACGAGGGCGAGGCCCGATATGTCGATACCCTGATCAAAAAATACCTGCCCGCGGCTCATTCGATGCTGGAGTTCGGATGCGGCACGGGCCGTTATACGCGGGAGTTTGCACGCCTGGGTTACAGCGTGCATGGCGTGGATTTCAGCGAAAATATGCTCGCCGAGGCGAAGAAAAAAAGCGGAAATATCGAGGGACTGCGTTTTTCGTGTGGAGATATGCGCTCCATTCGCCTCAGGGAAGAATTTGACGTTGTCGTTGCTCTTTTTCATGTCCTGAGCTATCAGACGACCGATCAGGATGTCCTCGATGCCCTGAAAACCGTTCGGGAACATGTGGCTCCTGGCGGGATTGCCGTTTTGGATTTCTGGTACGGACCGGCTGTGTTGACTCAACAACCGCAAGTTCGAGTCAAAGAAGTGAGCGATGGGAACCTGAACGTTACCCGAATTGCTCAGCCGATACTTTATCCCAACGAAAATATCGTCAGGATCGATTATGACGCCTTTATTGAATCCAAAACGGATATGCGCATTAATAAAATAAGTGAATCTCATTATATGCGTTATTTTTTTATTCCAGAACTTTCTTTGATCTGGAAAAGCGTTCCCCTGGAAATGTTATCGATTGAAGCATGGATGACGGACGATAAACCTGGGACAAATTCCTGGGCTGTCGTTGCTGTCCTGCGTTAACCCGGCAGGTGCCCAGGATTGAAGTGCCCAGGATTGAAGTGCTCAGGATTGAAGTGCTCAGGATTGAAGATAGGCGTTTTTTTGGAACAAAACATCGATGTCGGCGGAGGTTTTCAGCAGGCTTATTCCGTGCTGAAGCTTTTACGGGAAAACCCTCTGGAGAATATAGAGTATATTTTCTTTGTTTTTACGCGTGAAAACGAAAAAATATTGCTCAATGAAGGAATCGCTGTCGTCTGCATCAAATTTGAGATCCGTCGATGGCTCCGGAGGGTCAGTGCAAAACTTTTTAGAATGATGTTCGGCCTCTATCTGCCGTTTCAGGGTTATCTCGATAAGACGCTCGATCGATATGGAATCGATCTGGTTTATTTTTTGACGCCCTCCTCTTATGCAATGGGATTGCGAAAACACAATTACATTATTACCGTCTGGGACCAATGTCATCGGGATTGGGTAGAATTTCCGGAGGTTTACGCCGATTTTCAGTTCGAATTTCGAGAATTTCTTTACTGGCGTACCTTACCCAGGGCAATGGCGGTCTTGGTGGATTCCACGCTAAGCAGACAGAAAATGCATGAACGCTACGGAGTGGACCTGGAGCGCATACACGTGGCTTCCTTTTTCCCGCCTCAGAAAACGGAAGAACAGCAAGACAGCGTCGACATATGCGAAAAATACTCCATCGATCTTCCCTTCCTTTTCTATCCGGCGCAGTTTTGGAGTCATAAAAATCATATTTATATTCTGGACGCTCTTTACAGATTGCGGAGCCGTGATATTACGATCGCTGCGGTCTTTGTCGGGAATGACTTCGGCAATGAATCCTGTTTGAAAGATCGAGTACAGGAAATGGGACTGACAGAGCAGGTGTATTTTTTGGGTTTTGTACCACGTCCGGAACTTGTCGCGTTCTATAAAAAAGCTCTGGCTCTTGTTATGCCGACGTATTTTGGTCCCACCAACATTCCTCCTCTGGAGGCTTTTTATTTGGGGTGTCCCGTCTGTTACCCCAACCTGGCCGGATTACGTGAACAGGTTGCGGATGGGGCTTTTTTGATGGATCTGGAGAACCCGGAAAGCCTTTGCGATATTGTCAAAATCCTTTTATTCGACAAAGATAGAGTGGAGCAAAAGCTCATTGCCGGAGCGAAACAGTTGGAACTCGCTTCGGAGCAGAATTATATAAATGTACTGTCTCGTCTGTTCAGATCCTACTCCCGACTTTTACGTTGCCGCTGTCATGAATCTGACAGGTCAAATCACCTGTAATTTTGATTCAAGCCGTTGTCCAGAGGCCGACGCTCCGCTTTTTTACGGGCGCCGGCTTTTCGGTTCGGCAGTTTCAGCGACTTAAAGGCAAAAACATGGGGCTCTGCCCCATACCCCGCAGGGGCCTCAGGCCCCTGACCCCGTTATTTTTTTTATTGCTGCTATAGCAGAGCTTCTTCTGAAAATTTCAGCCTTTTTCCCAGCTTTCGGAACGCCGCGCGTACGCTTCGGGGGCTGTTTTTCAGTTCATCCAGGTGGCGCTTTTGGGTCACGTGGTACAGATTTTGAGCTTCGTAAAGGCTCAGGTGCCACCTGAAGTCGTCCAGAAAAAGCGTCAGAGTGTCGCAGATACGATCCATCTCCGCAGTGTTCGTCGGAGAGCGATGGACGTCGCGCATCTGCTGGAGCAGCCGGCGGCTGAGGGTAAAGCTGATGCGGTTGCTGTCCACGGAAATGTTCCACTGCCGCGAGTGCTCTATATGGCGGCGGATGGCGTCGAGGTCCGGAATGTTCTCCTCCAGGCCGCGAACAATGTCGGAGGTCAGGACGATGGACGCCGCCGAACAGATGATCGGCGGGGCCTCCACGTCGAGCGCCGTCAGGTACTCGATCAGCGTGACGTAGTCCTGCACGATGTCGCGCAGGCCGTTCTCGATGTCCACGACGTCCCGCTGCAAGAGCCTGTCCAGCAGCATCCTCCTGACGTCGACGAGGATGTGACGCAGCGAGAAAAAGTTATGCCCGAAGCCCCGGACCAGTTTTTCGTCCTCGGAGAGCATGAAGCTCGACCGGAGCGCGTCGACGTTCCCCAACAGCTTCCCGCGATTTTCCTCCGTCGCGGACGCCACGCCGCAGACGACGGAGGTCCCCCCGCGGTAGTTGGCGGCGAAGATAAACTCCTTTTCTTCCCATGTGACCTCGGAGACGATTTTAACCTCCCCCGCCACAAAGGCGCGGGAGCTCTCCGCGTCGAGCCCCGACGTCGTCGCCGTCTTCCCCGTTATGCTCCAGCAGCCCTTCGTGATCTCCTCGCCCGGAAAGTCGGGGAAAAGCGCCACCATGCCGTAGTGGGCGGCCAATCTCTCGAAGGAAACGTGCGCGGGCTTCACCAGAAGGTCGTAAATGCGCGAGCCGTTCCTCAGCTCCGGCACGTTGCTGGGCGCGCGGGCCAGAAGGCGCGAGAACTCCAGGTTGTAGTCGAGCCCGGTCAGTTCGTGAATCAGGCTGATCGCGCGCGCCGCGTACCGCAGAATCTGCGTGCTCTCCAGCCCCGAGATCTCGTCGAAGAACCAGCCGCAGCTCGTGTACATCAGCATCGCAGAACGCTGCACCTCCATGAGTTTCAGCGTGCGAACCTTCTCCTCCATCGTCAGGAGATGGGCGCGATGAGCGTCGAACCAGCCCTCCACGTTCTTCCGGGAACGGTCGAGAATAACCCGGATGTAATCGTCGCGCGCCGCCCAGGGGTCCTTCAGGTACCTGCCCGCCTCGTGCTCGAAAAGCAGGGCGAGTTTGTCGCGCAGCCAATCCAGCGCCTCCCGCAGGGGCGCGCGCCACTTCTGATTGCAGCCGGGCGTTCCGTTCGAGCAGCCGCAGTCCCCGCGCCACCGCTCCACGCCGTGCACGCAGCTCCAGGAGGAATTTTCCACGATGCGCACCGCGTACTCCGGCGGATGATTTTCCAGAAATTCGCCGTAGACCGTGAGCCTCGCCTCGTGCCCCCCGTCGATGGAGTCGAGGCAGTAAGCCAGCGCCATGTCTCCGTGATCGTGATGATGCCCGTAGGACTCGCCGTCCGTCGCGACGTGGGAGAGGGTGTCGCCGGGCGCGGGGAAGGGCTGCGCGTCGATCAGACGCCGGGCGTAGTATCCCCCGTCGTTCAGCATCCCGCCGAAGGCGATGGCCTGAGACAGAACGCCGTCGTAAAAGAAGAGGGAGATGTTCTTCCCCGACGGAAGGTCGCAACGCCAGGCGCGGCTCGTGTCGATCCTCTCTCCTCTGACGTCCTGCCAGTCGCCGCTCGGGAGTCTTCGAACCTCACCGGCCTGCCGCGGCGCGAGAAGGGTGAAGAGCACCCCGTTTTCCGCCAGCACCTCCAGCGTCTCCGTGTCGACGGCCGTCTCGGCGAGCCACATGCCCTCAGGCGCGCGGCCGAAACGGCTTTTAAAGTCCTCGATGCCCCATTTGACCTGAGTTTCCTTATCGCGCCGCAGGGCAAGCGGCATGATCATATGGCTGTAAACCTGCGCCAGCGCCGGACCATGCCCCGAAAAACGCTCGCGTCCCGCCGCGTCCGCCGCCAGAATGCCCGCGTAGCAGAGCGGGGCCATCGTCTTCATCCAGGACAACAGCGTTGGGCCCATGTTGAAGCTCATTCGGGAATAGTTGTTACATATTTTCCGAATATTTTTTTCATCGTCCAGAATACGGGAGGCCGCGTTGCGGCGGTAACATTCGGACGTTATGCGCTCGTTCCAGTCATGCCATGGCGCGGCCGATTCCTGAGCCTCAACGGCCTCCAGCCATGGATTTTCGCGCGGCGGCTGATAAAAATGGCCGTGCACACAGACGTAACGTGCCATGATGGATCATTCCCCCTCTGTTAAGCTGGTAACCGAACAAGCCCCATGCGCCCACCCCACTCAGGAAAATATCGGGGGTTTCAGGGGGGCCAGTACCCTTCCCATCCGGAAAGCTGAGGAAGGGGCAGACTCTGAGCCCCAGGGGCGAACGGGCGCGGGAACACGTTCCCCTGCCCCCCTGATCTTCAATATGAGAACACCACGATGGAAAGCGGCGGCAGGGTCAGCAGGAGCGACTGCTCATACCCGTGAGCGGGGGCGGGGTCCGTCTCCATGCCTCCGGCGTTGCCCACGTCGCTGCCTCCGTAGACGGCGGCGTCGCTGTTGAGAACCTCCCTCCAGAACCCGGGCTTCGGCGCCCCAATGCGGTACCCTTCCCGGGGCAGAGGCGTGAAGTTGCAGACGGCGAGCACGTACTCGTCCTCCGCCGCCCCCCGGCGCAGGAACGCGATGACGCTTTTCTGCCAGTCGCTGCAGTCGATCCACTGGAAGCCGTCCGGCGTGAAATCGCGTTCGTAAAGGGGCGGATACCGAAGCAGCGCCCCGTTCAGGTCTTTAACCCACTGTTGGATTCCGCTGAACTCCGGCATCTTCAGAAGATGCCACTCCAGCGCGGTGTTGTGGTTCCACTCCAGACCCTGCCCGAACTCGCAGCCCATGAAGAGCAGCTTTTTGCCCGGATGCGTCCACATGTACCCCAGCAGGAGGCGCAGGTTGGCGCGCTTCTGCCACCAGTCGCCCGGCATCTTGTTGACCAGAGAGCCCTTGCCGTGGACGACCTCGTCGTGCGAGATCGGCAGCATGAAATTTTCGCTGAACGCGTACCAGATGCTGAAGGTGAGCTGGTTGTGATGGAAGCTGCGGTGAATGGGCTCGTGGCTCATGTAGGAAAGCATGTCGTGCATCCAGCCCATGTTCCATTTCATGCCGAACCCGAGTCCCCCGAGGAAAACCGGGCGCGTCACCATCGGCCAGTCGGTGGACTCCTCCGCTATGGTCTGAACGTCGGGGAAACGTCCGTAAATCTCCTTGTTCAGGTCGCGCAGGAGGGCGATCGCTTCGAGATTTTCGCGTCCGCCGTGGATGTTGCGCTCCCATTGCCCGGGCCTGCGGGAGTAGTCGAGATAAAGCATCGACGCCACGGCATCGATGCGCAGCCCGTCGATGTGATATCGGTCGAGCCAGTATATCGCGCTCGATATCAGGTAGCTGCGGACCTCGTTGCGTCCGTAGTTGAAAATGTAACTGCCCCAGTCGGGGTGATAGCCCCTGCGGGGGTCCTCGTGCTCGTAAAGCGCCGTCCCGTCGTAACGGGCCAGCCCGTAATCGTCGGTGGGGAAGTGGCTGGGAACCCAGTCCAGAATGACGGCGATCCCGTGCTGATGCAGCGCGTCCACAAGGGCCATGAAGTCCTCCGGCGTCCCGAACCGACTCGTCGGCGCGAAGTAACCCAGCGTCTGATAACCCCAGGAGCCGTAGAAGGGGTGCTCCATCACCGGCAGCATCTCCACCGCGGTGAAGCCCATCTCCCGGCAGTACTGCGGAAGCTCCTCCGCCAGCTCCCGATAGGAGAGCGAGAGCCCGTCGTCCCAGTGGTGCTTCCACGAACCCAGGTGAAGCTCGTACACGGAGCAGGGAGCGGAAAGGGCGGTGCGGCGGGAGCGTTCGCTCATCCACTCCCCGTCCTGCCACGCGTAGTCGGGCCAGTGGACGATGGAGGAGGTGCGCGGGGCGACCTCGAAGAACGTCGAAAAGGGGTCCATCTTGTCCTTGTGCTGCCCCCGGCTGTTCACCAGATGGAACTTATAGAGGTCCCACTTTTTGAGTCCGGGCATAAAACCCTCCCATATCCCGCTGCCGTCCCACCGGATGTTCAGGAGGTGAGTCGTCGCGTTCCAGTGGTTGAAGTCCCCGACGACGCTGACGGAGCGCGCGTTGGGCGCCCAGACCGCGAAGAAAATTCCCTCGACGCCGTCCGGGTCCGTCATTCTGTGCGTCCCGAGCTTTTCGTAAAGGGTGTAATGCGTCCCCTGTTTGAACAGGAAAATATCGTACTCGGTCAGCATGGACGTTCCATATTGCACCTCACGGCACGGCGCTTCATTGAACTGTCCTTCTGTCAATCGCTCTTCGCGCGCGTCCCCGTCCGGTTTCGTTTTTTTTTCAATTTTTTCAAATTTCGCCGCCGTTTCCCGTCCTGCCGTTTCTTCCACTTTCAGGCCCCCTTTGGGCGGTTGTCGGATTCGGAGCTCTGCACAAACCCGTAAAATTCCAGCCTCCGCCTCACCTCGTCGCGACCCAGCAGGGCGGCGACCTCGAAGATGCCGGGGCTGACCTTCATGCCCGTCAGCGCGTAGCGCAGGGTCATCGCGTAGTCCTTCATCTTCGCGCCCTCTTCCTCCACCCGGGAGCGGGCGCGCGCCTCCAGCCTCTCCGGGGTCCAGTCGGGCTCGGAGAGGAGCGCGGAGAAAAAGCTCCTCAGCCTGGCCCGCAGTTCGTCCGAAATGTCCTCGGCCTTCCAGCGCTCCTTTACGGGCTCGAACGAGAGATAGTAGTCCGAGAAGGAGGCCAGCTCTCTGGCGGTCTGTCCGCGGCCGCCCATCAGGGTCAGCGCGTCGGCGAGCCAGGCGTCGTCGTGCTTTTCCACGGGCAGCCCCGCCTCCGTCCAGAAGGGTTTCACCAGGTCGAGCCTCGCCCCGGGGTCAAGGCGCTTCAGGTGTTCCTGGTTGATGTGGTTCAGCTTGTCGGGGTCGAACACCGCGGGTTTGCGCGTCACGCGGGAGAGCTCGAAAAGCCGCGCGGCCTCCTGCCGGGTGAAAATTTCCCTGTCCTCGCCGGCGGACCAGCCCAGGTTCGCCAGGAAGTTGAACACGGAGTCCGGCATGTAGCCCAGGTCGCGGTACTCGTAAACGCTCGTCGCCCCGTGGCGCTTGCTCAGCTTCTTTTTGTCCCTGCCGAGGATCATCGGCAGATGGGCGAAAAGCGGCGGCGTCCAGCCGAACGCGCCGTAGAGCAGCAGCTGCTTGGGCGTGTTCGAAATATGGTCCTCGCCTCTGATGACGTGGGTGATGTTCATGAAGTGGTCGTCGATGACGACGGCGTAGTTGTAGGTGGGCATCCCGTCGCTCCTGATCAGGACGATGTCCTTCAGCGCGTCCGAGTCCCTCTCCCGGAGCCCGTCGCTCATCGTCTCGATGCGTCCGTAGACGACGTCGTCGAACGACAGCTCGACGCCCGGCAGCACCCTGTAGAGGATCGCGTCGCCCTCCCGGTACGCTTTGCCCTCCGCCACCAGTTTTTCGGCGTTCTCCCGGTACGTCGAAAGCCGCTCCGACTGGCGGTATGGGCCGAACGCGCCCCCGCGGTCCGGGCCTTCGTCCCAGTCGAGCCCCAGCCACCTCATGCCGGACATGATGGTCTCCTCGTACTCGCGGGTGGATCGGTCCCTGTCCGTGTCCTCGATGCGAAGGACGAAGCTGCCGCCCGTGCGCCTGGCCCACAGCCAGTTGAAAAGAGCGGTATGGCCTCCGCCGATGTGCAGGGCGCCCGTGGGGCTTGGCGCGAAGCGTACGCGTGTTTCCATTTCGGTTCCTCCCGTGGGCCGCAGCCCCTTTAAAATTGCATTTATAAATCGCATTTTTATAAATTGACCGATAGGTTATTATAACGCACAGATTACGCCGACAGAGGAGGAACTCTATATGGAATCCGGACCGAAGCGTGAAAAAGTTCTTATCGTCGACGGACACGGGATCGCGTTTCAGGCCTTCCACGCCATGCCCCTGCTGACCGCTCCCGACGGAACGTTCACGAACGCGATCCTCGGGTTTATGAACATCCTGACAAGGCTCGAGGACGAGGTCGCGCCCTCCCTCTGCGTCGTGGTCTTCGACGCCCCGGGGCCAACCTTCCGTCACGAAATTTTCCCGGCCTACAAGGCGCAGCGCAAACCGGCCCCCGAGGAATTCAAGCCGCAAATTCCCCTGCTGAAGGAGCTGCTCGCCGTCCTGGGGTATCCCGTCATCGTCAGGGAGGGGGTGGAGGCCGACGACGTCATCGCGTCTCTGGCCCGGGCGATCGCCGCGGAGGGAAGGGAGGCCCTCATCGTTTCCTCCGACAAGGACCTGACGCAGCTGCTCGCTCCCGGCATTCGGATGCTGCGCTCGGTGCGGGGAAGCACGATCTACGACGAGGCCGCGTTTACCGGGGAGTTCGGGTTCCCGCCCCCCTCGATGGCGGACTATCTGGCCCTTCTGGGGGACTCCGTGGATAACGTTCCCGGCGTCGCCGGCGTGGGAGAGAAGACCGCCCTCCCTCTTATCCGGGAATATGGGACCCTCGAACGGCTTTACGGCGCGCTGGACGAGGGCGCCGCGGAAATTTCCGGGGCAGCGATGAAGCCGGCTCTGATCAAAAAGCTGCAGGCCGGCAGGGAGTCGGCGTTCGCGAGCCGCGAGCTGATTTATCTGAGGTGCGCCCTTCCCGTGGACCTCGGATCTCTGGCGAGGACTCCGCCCCGCATGGAGGACGCGTTTCGCCTCTGTACCCATCTGGGGATGACGAAGCTCATGAACAGGCTGAAAAAACAGTTTGCCGACTCTGCAGGCGTAACCGTTCAGGATCAGGCAACTGCTCAGACTCAGGCAACTGCTCAGGCTCAGGCAACCGACCAGACTCAGATAACCGCTCAAACGGCCTCCCCTGCGGCGTCGGATGGGGCGGACAGCGTGGACGGGTGCAGGGAGTTTTTGGACGTGACGGAGCTTCTGGAGATGAACGAACTGGCGATCTTCCTCTCGCGTCCCGGGCAGAAGAAGCCTGACCGGAACAGGTCCGTCCCGGACAAATATCCGCCCGCGGCGGAGGATGTGGAGCTTCAGCTGGCCGACGAACGCGGACGCTGCGCCGTCTGGAGGGGACCTGACGTTACGCCCGACCTTTTGGGAAGGCTGGCGGGGAAAAAGCTTTACATGAACGACTGCAAGAGCCTGATGGCCTGCTTCGGCCCCGGGGTGTTCCGCGAGTGCGAAATATGGGACCTGAAGACGGCCCATTACCTGCTGCACCCCGACGTGTCCTCCCACGCGCTGAAGGACCTTTACCCCGGCGCGGAAGAGGTCGAAAAGTCCCCGGCGGCGCTGCTGTGGCGCGCGGCGCGGGAGCTGAACCTCGAAATTCGACGCTACGAGGGGCTTCCCGAGCTGATGGAGCGGATCGACCTTCCCCTGATACCCGTGCTGGTCGAGATGGAGCGGAGGGGGATACGTCTTTTGCCGCCGATCTTCGCGGACCTGCAGAGGGAGCTGGAGGAGCGCGTAGCGGCCATTGAGCGGGAGATCGCGACTCTGGCGGGGGAGGAGGTCAACCTCAACTCTCCGAGGCAGGTGGGCTGGCTTTTGTTCGAGCGTCTGGGCCTGCCCGGCGGCGCGAAGACGAAGGGGAAGACGGCCCTTTCCACGAGCGCGCCGGTGCTGGAGAGCCTGGTCGCCATGGATTTGCCCCACAGCGACGTGCCGCGCCTGCTGCTGGAGCATCGGGAGCTGACGAAGATGCTCAGCGGCTTTGTCGTGCCCCTGCAGAAGGCGGCCGACGACGGTTTCGTCCACACGATGTTCGAGGCGGCCTTCACGGGGACGGGGCGGCTCAGCAGCCGCGACCCCAATCTGCAGAACCTTCCCGCCTTCGGGCACTGGTCGCGCCGACTGAAGGAGGGGCTGATCCCGTCGGAGCCGGGGCGCGTCTTCGTCGCGGCGGACTACTCCCAGGTCGAACTGCGCGTCCTTGCGCATCTGTCGGGGGAGGAGCGTCTGCGGGACGCCTTCCGCAGCGGACGCGACATCCACCGGGAGACGGCCTCCTGGGTGTTCTCGACCCCGCCCGAAGAGGTCACGCCCGAGCTGCGGCGCATGGCCAAGATGATCAACTTCGGTCTGCTCTACGGAATGAGTTCGTTCGGGCTCGCCGACCGGCTGGGCATCGAGCGGGGCAGCGCCGGCCGCATCATCGCCCGTTATTTCGCCGCCCTGCCGGGGGTCAGGGATTATCTGGACGGCAGCGCGGCCGAGGCTGAGAAGCGCGGGTACATTCGAACCCTGTTCGGCCGCATCCGCCCGATCGCCGAGGCGGCGGAGGGAACGCGGGACCGCGGGGGCCTCAAACGCGTCGCCGTCAACACCCCCATACAGGGGACGGCCGCGGACATCGCGCGTCGGGCCATGATCGATTTCAACGCGTTTTTTCCCCCGGACGGCGACGTCCGCCTCCTCCTGCAGATACACGACTCTCTGGTCTGTGAATGCCCGGAGGAACGCGCCGACGAGGTCGGGGAGGCGCTGCGCCGCATCATGAAAGCCGCCGCGACGCTCTCCATTCCCCTCGAGGTCGAGCTGAAAAAAGGACGTTCCCTGGCTGATGTTTAGCGCAGAGTATGTTAAAATCTCGTTTTGCAAAATTTGATAATAAGGAAGATGGTCGATTTGATAAGCAAACTGAGAACGCAGATGCGGTGGATTATGGGCATCATCGTCGTGGCTTTTCTCCTCTCCACGTTTCTGATGTACGACTCGGGTGGGCGGCGCGGCCCGTCCCCGGACGGTCAGACGGACTACGTGGTGGCGGACGTCAACGGCAGAAGCCTGAAGCGCTCGGAACTGGAACGGGGCGTGGTGCAGTACCTCGAGCAGATCGGTTCCCGCGAGATCGCCTCCACGGACATGCCGTACATCTATCAGGCGGTTCTCAACCAGTACGCGATAGAGCTTCAGATGGAGCAGGAAGCCCGGGAAAGCGGCATCAGGGTCTCCGAGGCCGAGGCGAAGCAGGCGGTGAAGGATTACGCCGACCGGGCCTTCCCGACGCGGGAGGCGTTCTACCAGTATCTCGAACGTTCGGGGCAGCGGCTTGCGGACCACGAAAAGGAAGTGGCGCAGCAGCTGGCGATCGAGCGTCTGGTCCGGTCCGTCATTGAAGACGTGACGATCAGCGAGGACGAGGCCGTCCAGTTTTACGACACCACAAAAAATCTTTTCTTTACCCAGCCCTCCGGCTTTATGGTCAGCATGGCGGACTTCGCGTCCCGGGACTCGGCCGAAGAGGTGAGGAGGCTGCTCCTTTCCGGCCTGAGCTGGGCGGAGGCGACCTCGGCCGACGTGACGGCCTCCATGGACGTCATCAGCATCACGGCCACGCCGACCTTTGTCCCGGACTCCGCCTTCGAGGACCGTCTGGCCCCGATGAAGCTGGAGATCGGAGAGGTCAGCCCCGTCTTCGAGCCGACGAGCGGCGACTACGCCGTCGGCGTCAGGAATGAGGCGGTGCCGGAAAAGATAACCCCCTGGGACGACGTCAGCGCCGATATTCGCGCCATGCTGCGGCAGAGGAAGGAAAGCGAGGCGGTGAACAACTTCACCCAGCGCCTGCTCAGCGAGGCGAAAATCGTCATCCATGACGCGTCTCTCTTCCCGACGCAGACGATGGAGGCGGTGACGGAGGCGCAGGACGTCGTTTCGACGGATATCGCGCCGGCGGTCCTTTCTGAGGACGTCGCGACCTCGACCCCCGAGTCCGGGGCAATTTCGGCGACGGAGGCTCCGGTCGCGCAGGACGCCATTTCGGCGGATGTCGCGCCGGCAGCTCTTTCGGAGGACGTCGCGACCTCGACCCCCGAATCCGGGGTAATTTCGACGACGGAGACCCCGGCCTCGCAGGACGTCGTTTCGGCGGATGTCGCGCCGGCGGCACTTTCGGAGGATATCGCAACCTCGACTCCCGAATCCGGGGCAATTTTGGCGACGGAGACTCCGGTCGCGCAGGACGTCGTTTCAGCGGACGTCGCGCCGGCGGCCCTTTCGGAGGACGTCGCGGGCCCGACCCCCGAATCCGTCGACGCCGCTGTCGTGAGTGGAGAATAACGTGCTCTCGAGGTTGACATAGAGCGTTTAGACGTTATAATATGCCGCGTGTGTCTGTGAAGGTGAGTTGGCCGAGAGGCTGAAGGCACTCGCCTGCTAAGCGAGTATAGGGGCTAAATCCTCTATCGAGAGTTCGAATCTCTCACTCACCGCCATGACATATTATAATGCGCGGCAGTAGCTCAGCTGGATAGAGCGAAGGCCTACGGAGCCTTAGGTCGTGGGTTCGAATCCTGCCTGCCGCGCCATTGAAATTGACAGGTCCAAAACAAACGTCCACAACTTAAAGAAAAATTAACGGGGTCAGGGGACTGAGTCTCCTGCGGGGTATGGGGCAGCGCCCCGTGGTCTCGGCTTTAAGTTGTGGACGTTTGCTGGCTCGAAATTCTGTTCAGGTGGAGCTGTCATTGTGTTTTTAAAAATAATGAGGAACGATAGTATGGAAATAAAAAAACAATGAAATCGCCACTTGTCATGCTGGCAATAGTACTATTAGTATCTGGAAGTTTTTATTCTACTATAAAGTTATGTGGATATACTTATATACATTCAATTTTTTCATTGATTACAATGCCTTCGATAATTATTTTACTCATCGGCAAAGCAATGAAAAACAAAAACGAAAAGACAAAAGTATCCGTTTTTTTCTCCTCGCTTTTGCCTTTGATTGCAATTTTCAATGTTGTTTCAACATTTGTTGCTTCAGGCCTAAACTCTTCAAATGCAATGCTTATGTATAATGTGGTATATTCTCTTGTTGTCCTGCGACGCAGCCTGAGATTGTTTTTTGCCTGTGTAGGGGTACGAGTTGTCAGAATCGGACTGGGTATTGTATATTCTATTGTAGTAATACCGGCACTTTCAATGTTAGTTATAATGTTACTTATAATACTTCCTTTTATGATACTGGATTCTTTATCTTCTCGCGAGCTTCCTCCTTTTGTGACAAGAACTGTTGTAAGATCAGAATTATCGCCAAACTCAATTTTTTTGGCCGAGATCGTAGACGCTGATGCGGGAGCGACGGGTGGAAGTACGTTCGTATACGTTACCCCACTAAACTCTGACTTAAATCTTTTTTTTGGGACCCTTAAAAAAGATACACAAATGATTTATAGAGGCAGATGGGGAGAATTTGACACGATGACTTTGCGGTGGGAATCGGACAAAATACTCTATATCAATAAAAAACAATATGTGGT
>JAISSA010000153.1 GCA_031273365.1 Synergistaceae bacterium | reverse complement strand
GGTCTTTAAACGAGAGGTGAACTCCATTGAGTGTTGCGATAATCGCAGTTTATGGTTCATTCAGCCTTCTGCAGGCCCTGCTGCTGACGGCGGGGGCCGGTGCGGCGCTGGCCGGGTTCAGCGGGATGCCGTTCAAATCGAAGGCCGGGGACCTGGCGGCGCTGAAGCAGAAGATGCTCAACGACGTCGCGTCCGAGCTGGGGCGCGTGGAGGAATACGGAGAGAACCTCGCGCACGGAAAGCTGAGAGGGGAACTCGACGCCTTCAGGACGACGCTGGGAGAGCGGCTGGACCGGGGAGACGCGGAGTCCGTCGTCGCGGAGCTGCACGACCTGCAGCGGCGCATTCGCGAAGAAGAGGTCGACGAAGAACAGTGTCTGGCCCGGGCGGAGGACGTCTCGAAAAAAATTGCCGAGCTGCGCGGCAAAGAGATCGCGCCCTGGGAGAAAGTTCTGGTTCGCCTGGAATCGGAGGCGGAAAGGCCAGCCGGGGCCTCCGCTTCCGAGCATCTTCTCCGGCTTCAGTGCGTCCGGGATGAGCTGGCGGAGATGGAGCGGCTTTTGCCCGTCGCGTCAGGCGCGGATATCGACGCCCTGCGGGAGACGCCGTACGCGCCCGCCGCCCCCTCGGGCCCGCAACCCGGCGGAGGCCCGGAGGATGACGCGCGCGCCTGCATTCATGAAATACGGGACGAGGCGGACCGCATCGCCCGGCTGGACGCCTGGGAGGGAGAGAGGCTGCGTCCCGTTCTGAATGGGCTGAAGGCCGACACCCCGTTCCCCGGGCGGCTTTTTCTCCTGCGCCGGCAGCTCCGTGCGACCAGTGCCCGTTTGCGTGAACGGGCGGCCCTGACGACGCTTTTCCGCGAAAAACTGGCGGTCCTGGACAACCTGCTTCAGGCCGCCCAGGCGTCCGGAAGGGATTTTACGGAGACGGCCGCGACGCTGGCGCGGCGCTGCGAGACGCTGGCGGGCGGAAAGTACGTCGACCGGGCGGCCTTCATGGCTTTGTACGAGGACGTCTGTCGCTTCGTCTTCGCGCGGAACGAGGAGATCGCCGACGCCCTTCTCGCTCAGAAGGTGGGCGACGTTCTGGACGAGCTGGGCTACGAGCTTCTGACGGACGCCGAACCCGTCCCTCTTGCCCCGGACCGGGTGCAGTATCTGGAGTCGCCCTACGAGGGGTACCGCGTCATGGTGAAGGTGGGTGGACGCGGGGAGGTGAGCGTTCGCCTGGTGCGGGTGGTCGCCGACGAGAAAGAAAGGACCGCGGAGGGCGAATATCAGAGGCAGAAGGACGTCGAGGCCGGCAGAAAATGGTGCCGTGACTGCGACGGATTTCTCGATAAAATGAGGGAGCAGGGCATCCCGCTCGACGTGTCCGTCCGCAGGGAACCGGAGGAAAGCGAGGTTCTGGTCGTGGTCGACCGGGCGCAGGAACCGCGCAGAAAACGCGCCAGACCGGCCCCGGCCGCAAAAATGCGCGACATGGGCCTGAACGGTTAGATGAACGACTTCGACGACGCGTTTGTCAGGCCGAAATGGGCACGGGAGATCGACCGTTTTCTGGCGATCAGGCCTCAGTTCCTGCTTTACGGCAACGTGAACGACGTGTTTCCCGCCCCTCTGGGGGGCGGGGTGGCGACGCTCGCGCTGCCGGATTATCTGAAGGAGCTTCTGGCGGACCGCGGGACGGCCCTGACCGTGAAGTACGAGCCACTGATCGGGTTTTCCCTGCTTTTCGGGGATGGGGAGCTCTTTCGAAGGCTGACGGGCCATTCTCTGTCCGGGGGCGCTCTGCCCGCGTCGCTCGAACGGGCGGCGGAGGTCGTCGCCGCGCTGGCCGAAAGCGCTCTGGGCCATACGGCCGTGCTGCTGTGTTTTGCCTCGCGTTTGAGGGACCTGTGCGAAAGCGACATGGAGCCCTTTTTCTACCGCATGTTCCGCCTGTCCCTCGAGAGCGTTCCCCGCATGGCGCCGTCCGGTTCCGCATCCGGGAAACCGCGGCCGCGCTATAACCCCCTCTTCTGGATCATGGACAAGGAGAACGACCTGCCGCCCTGGTACACGCTGGACAACCCAAAAATCCGCGTGCTTCCCATTCCGAGGCCGGACAACGAGATCCGAAGGCACATCGTCGGGGCCGTGTCGCCGAAAATTCCGGGCTACGGCGCGCTGAGCGACGAGGAACGCCGCGCGAACCTGGGGCTGTACCAGGACCAGACGACGGGCCTGCTGGCGGGGGAGATCGCGGCTATCGCGCAGATGGCGTGGCACGAGCAGATTCCCTTCAACCGCATCGGCGACGCGATTCAGCGCTATAAGCTGGGCATCCAGGAAAATATGTGGGAAAAGCTCGACCGGGATAAGGTCCTCGGGGCGGAGGCGTTTCTGTCGGCCCGCGTCATGGGACAGAGCGCGGCGGTGCGCCACGCGTCCGACATTCTGAAGCGTTCGCGCTTCAACCTGTCGGGTGCGCAGTTTTCGCGTTTTTCACAGCGCCCCAGAGGCATCCTGTTTCTGGCCGGTCCCACGGGCGTGGGGAAGACGGAGCTGGCCAAAGCGATCACGGAGCTGATCTTCGGTTCCGCGACGCACTACATCCGCTTCGACATGAGCGAGTTCGGGCACGAGCACGCGAACCAGCGCCTTGTGGGCGCGCCGCCTGGCTACGTCGGCTATGACGTGGGCGGCGAGCTGACCAACGCCATCCGGCAGAACCCCTTTTCGGTCGTTCTCTTCGACGAGGTGGAAAAAGCGCACCCGAAGATCCTCGACATTTTCCTGCAAATTCTGGACGACGGCCGCCTGACCTCCGGGCGGGGGGAAACCGTGTATTTTTCCGAAAGCCTGATCGTCTTCACCAGCAACCTCGGAATGTTCGAGCAGCTCCCCGACGGGACGAAGCGCGCCAGAGTGACGCCGGACATGCCCTACGAGGGGATCGTGGAAAAGATCGGCGGGGCCATCGACGATTTTTTCAAGTATCGCATCAACCGACCGGAGATCCTGAACCGCATCGGCAGAAACGTCGTCGTGTTCGACTTCATCCGCACGGGTACGGCGCGCAAAATCTTCAACAGAATGATGGACAACGTCCTCTTCCGGCTGAACGACGGCTACGGGATCGAAATACGGTTTGCGGACGGCGCGTTCGGGAGGATCGCCGACCTTGTCTGCGCGGACCTCTCCATGGGCGGGCGCGGCATCGGCAGCAGCCTGGAGGCGTTTTTCATGAATCCCCTGTCGAGAAGGCTGTGTGAACTGTATAAAGAAGGGCAAAAAAACTATCTCGTCGAGGACCTCGTCGAGACGCCGGAGGGTTGGGAACTCGTAATGAAGGAAACTTAATCATGGAACTCACGGCGTCCATACCGCCCCTCGCTTTACGCCCGTTGGACTGCCTTTTGCGCCTGCATTGCGCGGAATGTAACAGAACCCTGTTCTGTTACGTCAATATTGACTCCAGAGGAGGAAAAAGTATGAATTTTCATTCTGTATTCAGATATCCCATTAAGAAGTGTGCCGTAATGCTGTGGGTGCTCCTTTTACTGAGCGTGCTGAGCGGAATCGGCCTTGCCTCCGAGCTCAGGGGGCCGATCAATCCCGAGTTCATCCGATGGCAGGAGCGCGCCGGTGATCACCGCGCCACGGCAGTCGGGACGCCCAGCGAAGGCGGATATATCCCGGAGCCCGTGGACTGGTCGCACCTGGGCCGGGCATCGTACCCGCAGGTCGGGAGCAGAGCGATGCCGCTCGCGCCGTTGGCGCTGCCCGCGAAATTCGACCTGCGGAGCGTCGCAGGAAAGGACTACGTCACTCCGATCAGAGATCAGGGTCGCTGGGGCACCTGCTGGGCTTTCGGAACGCTCGCGTCGCTCGAATCCAGTCAGCTCATAAGAGAGGGGGGATCGTTGATCACGACATGGGGTGACGACCTC
Source organism: Synergistaceae bacterium (assembly GCA_031273365.1). GTDB lineage: Bacteria > Synergistota > Synergistia > Synergistales > Aminobacteriaceae > JAISSA01. The sequence continues at coordinate 4,642 of JAISSA010000153.1, read as the reverse complement.
TCGGAGGCCTACGTTGCCTGGTTTACGTATAAGGACACGGTGCCTTTCACTTTGGACTCTTCTTATTCCCCCTTTGACAGGGGCGGAAATTTTGGCATGACGACCGCCCTTCTCACTCGCAGAACCGGCCCCACCGACGAAGCCTCCTGGCCCTACTCCAGGCTGTCCAACTCCACGAGTCCTCCGTTGCCGAACTCGGCGGATTACCAGCGTCGCCTGTACGTGAAGAAAGTTCTGCGTCTCTCTCTGGACAGGGACGTCAGCAACCGTGCCCCGACCATCGCGGCGATGAAGGAATTGCTCATGGCTGGGGGCGCCTGCGGGATCGTCTATTATGCAAGCGAGGACGACAAATTTTTCAACAGCGCCACTTACGCCCGTTACTGCGACGACAGCAGCAAGGGGGCCAACCATGCCGTTGCGGTAATAGGATGGGACGACAATTTTGCCGCGTCTAACTTCAAAGCGGCTCGTCAACCCTCGCGCCCCGGCGCCTGGCTCGTCAGAAACAGCTGGGGCAGCTGGTGGGCCAATGGCGGTTATTTCTGGCTTTCCTACGACGACGTCACGACGGGAGACGTGGCTTTTTTCAGGGGAGAAGAGCCCGACAGCTACAAAACGATGTATCTTCACGACCCTCTGGGATTCACCGCATATGCGGGCGTTACTGGCGGACTATGGGAGGCGAATATTTTCAGGGCGACCGAGGACGGTCAGATCGAGGCCGTCGCTTTGACGACATACAACAGTACGCTCGATTACGAGGTGAGGGTTTTCACCAACTTAACGGAAGAGAACCCAACAAAGGGAACGATGCAGGACGACGTTCCTATAAAGGGAACTCTGGAGTACGCCGGGTATCACACCATTCCTCTGGATCGGCCCGTTCAGATTAAAAACGGCGAACGTTTTTCAATCGTGGTGCGTATTTCGGAACCTGCGGGACAAATGTGTTACTACACGGTGGAATATCCTATACCGAGCTATTCAGACGCGGCGACGGCCAACCCGGGCGAGAGTTTTATTGCTTCCGGAACGTCCCTGCCCACGACATGGACTGATTTGACGACTTCGACTCCCAACGTCAACCTTTGCATCAGGGCGCTGAGCAACCCGATTTCGACGGTCGACTACGCCATCTCACTGAGTCCTGATGGAGACCACACCTTCCCGCCCGCGGACGCGGGTTATGCCGCGCCGTCGCCGCTCAGCGTCACCGTGTCCAACACCGGCACGCTGCCCACGGAGAACCTGACCGTCGACCTTTCCGGCGCGAACAGCAGCAGCTTCACGCTCTCCAGAACCTCGATCGTCAGCCTGAACACGGGCGGCAGCGACACCTTTACCGTCGCGCCTGACACCGGACTTTCAGTTGGAACGTACACAGCCACGGTAACGGTGAGCAACGGCAACGGCCTGTCCGGAGGCTTCGACGTCAGCTTTACGGTGAACGAGCCTGCACCGACCTACGGAATCTCGCTGAGCGTCAGCAGCAATCACACCTTCCCGGCCGCGAACGTGGACTACGGCACGCAATCGCCGCTCGGCGTCACCGTCTCCAACACCGGCAACCGGAGCACGGGGAACCTGACCGTCGCCCTTTCCGGCGTGCACAGCGGCAGCTTCATCCTCCCCAAAACCTCGATAAGCAGCATCGGCATGGGTGGCAGCAACACCTTTACCGTCGTGCCCAAAACCGGGCTTTCAGCTGGAACGTACACAGCCACGGTAACGGTGAGCAACGGCAACGGCAACGGCATATCCGCGAGCTTCCGCGTCAGTTTTACGGTGAACCCTGACAAGGCGACCTGGGGTATATCGCTGAGCAGGGCCGGCACCCACACCTTCCCGTCCGCGATGGAGACCACCGGCGTTCCGGAGGCGATCACCGTCACCGTGAGCAACACCGGCAACCGGAACACGGGGAAACTGACCGTCGCCCTTTCCGGGGCAGCCGACGCCTACGCGCTCTCCGAAACTTCGATAAACGACCTCGGCGTGAACGACAGCAACCGCAGCGGCACCTTTACCGTCGGTCCCATAGCCGGACTTGTGCATGGGACGTACACGGCCACGGTGGCGGTGAGCGGCGGCAACGGCATATCCAGGAGCTTCAACGTCAGCTTCACGGTGACGGGAACATCCGCTCCGGTCTACAGCATATCGCTGAGCCCCGCCAGCCACATTTTTCCGGCCGCGACCGCGGGCTACACCCCGGCGGAGTGTGAGGTCTTCGTGACCAATACCGGCAACCGGGACACGGGGAACCTGACCGTCGACCTTTCCGGCGCGAACCCGGGCAGCTTCGCGCTCTCCAAAGACTCGATCAGCGGGCTTGACGGCAGCGACAGCTTTACCGTCGCGCCCAAAACCGGACTTCCGGTTGGGACGTACACGGCCACCGCGACGGTGAAGGGCGACAACGGCATATCCGAAAGCTGCAGCTTCAGTTTTACGGTACATGGGACCGATCCGGTCTACGACGTGGCGCTGGGGACCACCGGGCACGCTCTCCCGGCCGCGACCGCGGGTTACGCCTCTCAGACGGCGCTCGACGTCCCCGTGACCAACGCCGGCAACCAGGACACGGGGGACCTGACCGTCGGCCTTTCCGGCGCGAGCCCGGGCAGCTTCGCGCTCTCCAGAACCTCGATCGTCAGCCTGAACACGGGCGGCAGCGACAGCTTTACCGTCGCGCCCAGAACCGAACTTCCGGTTGGAACGTACACGGCCACGGTAACGGTGAACGGCGACAACGACATATCCAGAGGCTTTGACGTCAGCTTCACGGTGAAATCGCCCTCGCCCTACGGCATATCGCTGAGCACCGGCGATCACACCTTCCCGCCCGCAGACGCGGGTTACAGCGCTCCGACGCCGCTCAGCGTCACCGTCTCCAACACCGGCAATCAGCCCACGGGGAGCCTGACCGTCGCGCTTTCCGGCACGAACGGCGACAGCTTTGCGCTCTCCAAAACCTCGATCGGCAACCTGGACGTTGACAGAAGCGACACCTTCACCGTAGCGCCCAGAACCGGACTTCCGGTTGGAACGTACACGGCCACGGTGACGGTGAGCGGAGGTAACGGCCTGTCCGAAGCCTTCAACGTCAACTTTAGCGTGACGTCCGCAGGTGGCGGAGGCGGCGGCACCCCCGGCGGCGGCGTTCCCGCTCCCGGAGTCGGCAGCGGCGGAGGCGGCGGAGGCGGCGGCTGCACGGGCGCGCCTGGTCTTGCGTGGCTGCTTCCTGCCGTTTTTGTGATGAGGAGAAAACGTCGGTAGCCGCCATTTCACGCGGGAAACCAATTCCCGACACAGTAAGCGTTCAGGCGGGGAAGGGACAGGCTCGTTCGTCCCTTCCTCAATTTTTAAACATAACTCCCGCATTTGTCGGGTCAGATAAAATCCATAAAATTTTCGCCGTTCTGTTCGAAGGTATGAGATATTATATTGCAGAGATATTCTGAAGATATTGCAGGTGAGGACCTATGATGGAAGTCGATTTTGTAAAAATAAGTCCCACGCAGAACATGACGCTGCTGATTACCTCTCCTGTCCCGGGAGAGAAGCGGGCGGATTGCGCCGCGGAACTGATGCGCTACGACAGCGTACATGCCGAGCAGGCGGGTTTTGTGGAGACGCCGGCCAACAGGGAAGCCGCCGCGCGTCTTCAGATGTCGGGGGGTGAATTTTGCGGCAATGCCGCAATGGCGCTGGCCGCTCTCATTGCAAGGGACGAAAAATTCGAGCGGGGGGTTGCCGCTTCCGTTCTGCTCGAGGTCTCCGGAAGCGAAGAACTCGTAAAATGTATCGTAACGCCTCGAAGCGACGGCGGGTTTACATGTAAAACCCGGATGCCTGTGCCGAAAGCCATCTTAAGGAAGACTGTCGCCGCGGGCAACACGCTCCTCGATGTGCAGGTGGTTCACATGCAAGGAATTACACACCTCATCGTGAGCGAACCGCTCCAGGAAGCGGAAAAAAACGAGCTGACAGAACACGTCATGTCGCACAGCAAAGAGTACACGGACGAAAACGCGATTGGCGTCATGTTTCTGGAGGAGAGCGACATGACGATGCGGCCGTTCGTCTGTGTGCCGTCGGTGCGGTCCGCCGTATGGGAAAGGGGCTGTGGAACGGGAAGCTGCGCTGTGGGCTGCGCGCTCACCGCAAAAGAGAAACGCAGCCTTTCCGTGGACCTGCGACAACCCGGAGGCATCATCACGGTCTCCTCCGTCTACGCCGACGGAGAAATTCGTGAGCTTTGGATCGAGGGCAAAGTATACATCGCGGCAGAGGGCAAAGCCTGCTATGGTATGCCACGTGAAAATTTGCCGTGAACAGACAATCGCGGACATCCGCGAAAATCGCCGTTCGTCACCTGCTCTCTGTGCTCAACCCTCCTCACTGTCCTTCTCTTTGCAGGATGACGGTAAACGGCGGGATTGTGAAAGCAGCGCGAGCTCTGCGTCCGTAAAACTGAAGACAAGCGGAGCGAAATACGAATCTTCTCCGGTAACGGGGCCTGCAACGACAGCGGGATCTACGGTCTTCATTCTGTTACCTCCTTTTTCCCTGTGCAGGATAACAAACCGCAAAGCAACGGCAATAAGAAATCCCTGCACAGGAAGTGATGAAATTT